>JAFGXE010000004.1 GCA_016936785.1 Alphaproteobacteria bacterium | reverse complement strand
TCATAAAGCATTTCTGTCAAATGCCAAAAATTTTCCGAATGATTCATTTCTTGTAAATGAGCAACTTCATGCGCAATGACATAGTCAATAACCTCTAAAGGCATAAAACTCAAACCTAAAGCAAAAGATAAATTACTATGAGAAGAACAACTCCCAAAACGCGAAGAGAGGACACGAATAGTCACTTTTTGGAAAGATTTTGAAATCTGACTCGCATAGAACTTTGCTTTTTTTTCACAATAATCTTGAAGTACTTTTTTAACATAACGTTTTACACGTGATGGGAAATGAGAAAGATCTCCTGAGACAAAAAGTATCTCCCCGTCTTTGAAAACACCCCGTTGCGCTGTTGATTTTAAAATGAAAGACTCCCCTAAAATAGAGACACGCGTTTCAGGTTCAAGAGAAATTATTGGTGATGGCGCTTGTATTAAAAAGTGCTTTTGAATCCACACCTTTTTTGATTCAATAAATTTCAATCCTTCTTTTTCTTTTCGCACAGAAGGAAGTGTTAAAATAATTTTTGACTCAGACAGATGTAAACGCAAACCAATGTGTTTTGCTTTTGAATTAATGCGCTTTTGAACTGAAACTTCAAAAGGGACACCATTCCGAAAAAGAGTGAGATGATCCATTAGTTAAGTGTTGTTTTAAATTTCATCATAAAAGTTGTATCATCTTTAAAGTAATCTGAATGCCCTGGATTAAATTGATGCAGAACACCAATATCCACAACACCATTTTCTCCTTTAAGTGACATAAATGCTTGAACATCAAGTTCATAACTTGTCGGCGATAAATTCACAGATCTATTTTCCATATAAATAATATTTTCGACAGGATCACGTGCGACAGGAACAGCCATTTCTGCTTGAGCAGAATTCACACGCAAAGGCTGTGCAACAATCAAACCAAACGACTGTGCTTTAGATATTTCATAATTCGCCCCAACATGAAAGCTCGACGTTTCAATATCTCTAATATTTTGGAAGAAAGAAACTTCATGCGATTGAACTTTTGAACGCCCTTGAGTGTAGCCACCAAAAATTTGCATCTTTTCCAATGGACGCCCAGAAAAATTCAGACTATAGAAATTTGTCATCGTCCCGTTTTGGACTTGGAATGCCCCTTGATTCAATGCCCCAAGAACTGTTTTTTCTTCATACGCCATTCCTGTATCCAACCCAACAGAAAACGCCCCCTCTCCAAAAGTCTTCATCAAACGTGTCATTGAAACGGCAACGTGCCCTAGATATTGTTCCTGTTCAACTTGACTCATTAAAGAATAAGATTCAGTCTCTCGACCATCTTCAAATCGATTTTGCCCGTAAGAAGAAAGAGAAGATAATGACCATGTATCAGAAAGTTTCACTTTATATTTCATTCCAACAGACTGGTCATCAATCAGCGCCATATAGGGATTGTAGACAACATCTCGACGAATAACACCGCCGATTGATCCGCCCTCTTCTTCGTAGAAAGAAAACCCTGAATCTCCAAGAGAGGCACTCAATTCTGTATTATCGCGTGTCAGCGTAAATTTTACATTCACTGGAATCTCAGATGTCATCGCACTGTCAGAAACCGCCCGTGTTGAAAGCGAGAAAGAAAGATTGTCTGTCACCTGAATATTTTGTTCTTGAATAGATCCGAATGTTTGAGACAATTCGTAAAGTGATGGCAAGCTCACAGATGATTGCACAAACATTCCCATGGAATAGTTATATCCACGATCAAAAACATCGAGACCCACGAAAGAAATATCATTCATTACTAAACCTGCATCCCCAAATGCTTGTCCCATTCGCATACCTGTTGCCGCAAGAGGCACCCCTCCTGGCGTTGTCGGTGACATAGATGGGGGTGCGGATGGATCTGTATACGCATTTGCCCAGCTCGCCGTTGTCCAATCAATTGGCACACGCACTTCTCCATAAGGTTGCATTGCTTTACCAAGATTAATCATGCCATGTCCATAAGTTGTATCAACACCAGTCGCACCGAGATCTGTTGCTGTTGCAAATAAAAGTGCGACAATTTGTTCATTCGACATGTGCGCAAAAGCACTTTTAATTAAAGCCACCCCGCCCGCAACAACAGCTGTCGCAGCCGCAGAGCCAATCATTGGCATGTAGAGCAAATCTCCTGGGGAATAAATGCCATCATTATCCATATCGACAAAGTAAAAATCATAAAATTCGAGATCATTTCCATCTCCATCTTGCCCCCATTCAAATGACCCAAAATCACTTGACCATTCTTCTGCACCAGCATAATCAATATAAGCCCAATCTGTCCAAGAATCATCCTTTCCTGCATTGTAATCATCAAATGACATTGAACGCCCAACAATCATGCCATCCCCATTTATATCTCTAACAACAATATCGAGTGGCGCATAAATACTCGTTAAACCTGCATCATTTAACGCTTCTCCACCTGTCGCACCTGAACCATCATCATTTAAAAAGAAAACTTCCTGCCATGTCAAATCACCTGGTAAATTCCAATAACTATTCACTATATTCCAAGACATTCCTGTTCCTGAAGCAGTGCCATCATCGGATAAAAAGTCTCCCACTGAAAGCTCTCCATCTCCATCTTTATCTATAAAATAAGCAACAATATTTTCCGTTGTATGATCTTCCCAAGTAGCACCATTATAAATTTGCCATTTTCCAGTTGAATCACCAACGCCTGCTTCAACCCATCGTGCAAGAAATGTTGTTGTATTGTCAACACCGCCAAGCTTGGTGGTTATCATAGCAGAATCAGCAGTATGAATATCATAATCTCCAGCATCAAAAGTATCATTATCATTCAAATCTAAAAATTGAAAATATGTTCCACCATCTGCTGGCGTCCAAACATTTCCATTTAAATAAACGGATGTATAATCATGAATAACAGTATCATAGTGGTTAGTATTCGTTATCGTTCCCCCCTCATCATATTGAATGATTGTCTCAATATAATCTCCCATATCTACTGTACTTATTACAGTAGGATTAGTCTCACACGAATCTGGAATTGAACAAGGACCATCAATTCCATTCATGCCATCAAAAGGATCATTCGTATAACCTACAAAATCGTTTACTGTTGTTGTATCATTGGCAAACGTAAACCAATTCAACATATTCGATGTTCCACCTGCCATCGTGATTAATTCATCTGCAGGCGCAGAAAGACACCACATTGCTGTCATTCCACATCCATTAGATCCAAAAGTACCTGTGACAGCAGATGTTCCTGGAATATCATACTGAAGAGAATATAAATCTCCTTCTGAATCCACACCAGTCACTGCGATAAAATTTCCCAACAAATCAGGATAAGCCATTGGCGCGGCTGCCTCAATATTTGTCTCCGCATAAAACCCATCATTCCCTGTTGAAATAACAAAGATCGGTCGCATATTTTCTGCAAGAGCACCAAAACCCAATGCGCCATATAAATCATTTGCATCATCTCCAGCGCCAGCGCCATATCCTTGAGAAAGATGTGTTAAAAAATAATCTTGTTTATCTGCAGCAGAAGCTAAATACCCAGCTGTATAATATGCATCAAAAACAGGGAATGGGTCACCAAAAGCATCTTCTTCCACACTGAATAAATCTCGAACAGCAGAATACATAATAACACCAGAACCGCGATTCATTGCTGAAGTCATCGCTTGAAAAGGATCATTCCCCATTGAATAAGAAAGAATATTTGCGTTTGGGGCAATTCCAACAAGCCCTTCATCATCACGAGAAGCCCCGATAATTCCTGCCGCTTGTGTTGCAAAACTATCCACGTAGTCAAGATATAGATTACTCCCCCCTGTGCCTGAAATAAATGGAGAAGCGACACCTTGATCCCCCTGAAGAAGATTATCTGGATCACTTCCATCATAAGGGTCAAGATTTCCATAATCGTAAATTAAACCATCTCCGTACCCATTTTCAGTTGCATCTTCGGCATCAAAATTTTCATGAAAGACATCCACTCCGGCTGTGTCAACAATTGCAACCTTAACAGAACTCCCTGAATAACCAGTTACTGAGTCATCAGAAGGATTACGCAAAATAATTTCTCCTGTATATCCATAAGCAAACGCTTCTTGAAGACCGATTTGTTCCCATGGAGAGTACCCAATTCCAGCAACACTTGTATCTTCATGCGAAACAAACGTAAATTCAAACTCAGAATCAGAAATCCCCGTATCTTCATAATCTGGATTAATAAACGGATCTGAACTACTTATATTATCCGGTGCTTCAGGCACAACCGTTATTGTATAATTTGTCACATGTGGATCAATGGGGTCTATTCCCGACGCAGGGGCATCATGAGACGGACTAGTTGTATCTTGTCCCCCAAGAAAGTATGCAACTCCTGCGATCGCACCCCCAAGTAAAAGATACTCTCCTGCATCACTCCCAGCAAAAATACCAGTCTTTTCTTGATAGACTGTTTTACGGGGTGGTTTATAATTTGGATCAACACCAGGACATCCTTTTGAGGTGCCCCCAAAACTTTTCAAAACATCTGCTGTGCGTGTATCATTATTTTTAACAGCAAGACAATAAAGTGTATTGCCTTCAGAATCACGATAATTAATATCTTTCCCTTGTGCCATCATGTATTTAAGAGATTGAAAATCGCCATTCCGTGCTGCTGACATCACCATCCGAGCATCATCAATAGACATTGAAGCCAAGGCCGATTTACCAAAAGAAATCAAACTAATTGAAACAATAAAAATAGAAAGAACTAATCTCATTGAGATCCTTCCCTTTAACCTTCTCCTCTCATAAGATAGCAATTTCAAATCATTCAATCAAGGGAAAAAAGTGTTTTAAAGTTTTGAGTCGTTTGAGAAGCGATTTCTTCAAAAGAAATGCCTTTGATTTCGGCTAATCGACGTGCGGTTTCAGCGACATGCATCGGCTCACACGTTTTGCCTCGGTAAGGCTCCGGCGCGAGATAAGGGGCATCCGTTTCCACAAGCAAACGATCTTTCGGCACTTGCGCAAAAACATCTCGAAGCGCTTGTGCTTTTTTAAAAGTAATCACACCTGAGGCAGAAACATATAATCCAAGATCAAGCATTTCTTTCGCCAAATCCCAAGATCCTGTGTAGCAATGAAGAATCGCGTTGAAGGATTTATTTTTCATCTCAGATTTAATTAAATCTGCTGTTTCTTTTTCTGCTTCACGCGTATGAATAACAAGCGGTTTCCCAGTCTCTTGTGCAAGATGAATCTGAGTCAAAAACAAATCACGTTGTCGTTCAAAATCTTTCTGGCGATCGGCGTAGTAAAAATCATACCCTCCTTCACCGACACCAATCACACACGGATGTTCATAAAAAGAAATCAAATCATCAAAAGAAGGCGTTTCATTTTTTGCTTCAGCAGGGTGTATTCCCAAACTTGCCCAAATATTCTCATGCTTTTCCGCAATCTTTATCACAGCTTCAAATTCTTCATGACGCGCAGCAATTGCAAGAAATCCCGAAACATGATTTTCTTGAGCACGTTGAAGAACCGCTTCCAGATCTGGGTAGAGACGTTCATCATCAAGATGACAATGAGAATCAATTAACATCTAATCCCTCGTGAAGCATAAGAAGTACAAATGTCGATTTATCCAGGTCAAACTGGCAGTAATCTTCCCACTGCTTCTGAAGAAACTCAATTTTATGAACAGACTGTTTTTCTTGAAGCTGTTGAATAAAGAAATCAAATGCAAACGCAATGGCATCTTCCTGAATAATCTTTTTATGCGTCGCCATCAAAGTCTCAGAAGAAAGGTGAGAAAGATCATAAATAAGATCTTTATGTTCAATAATTTGACATGCTTTTCCTGGAGAACCTTGAGCAGACAAGATTTCCTTTTGCGTGACCGGAATACCCTGCTTCGTTAATGCTTCTGCAACTTCAGAATCAGACAAACGGGAAAATCTTACAAGACGACACCGCGAACGAATTGTCGGCAAAAGTGAATCATGATCTGACGTGATGAGCAAGAAGAGTGTTTTCTCTGGCGGTTCTTCCAAAAGCTTTAATAAGGCATTTGAGGCCTGTCGATTCAGACGATCCGCAGGATGAATCAGCACAACACGGTAGTCTTCTTTTTCTGCTTTCTTAGTAAAAATTTCTTTGAGTGCGCGGATTTGTTTTACGTCAATAATCTGAGTCTTCTTTTCAGGATCCGGTTCAACGCGAAAAAAGTTCCACGCCGTGTCTTCAGAAACTTTTCGAATAATCGAATCTCCTTCAGAAACGGATAAAGACTCGGACTGAAGAGAACGATTTTCTTGCATTAAAAATCGGGCAAGCCGATAGCCAAATGTTTCTTTTCCAATTCCTTTTTCACCATAAAAGATATAACCATGAGAAAGCTTTCCTTCTCTAAAATCTCTCAGGAATTGTTTTTCAATTTCTTCATGTCCAACGAAAAAACAATTGTTTTGTGGAGAAAGGCACGTCATGAGATTGCTCTCTTTAGTAATACTTTAATATTTTCAAAAAATCGTATGAAAACAGGAATACGCTTAACGGTATGATTTGCGAAAAGCGGATATTGCGCAAGCACTTTATCTGAATCATAGACTTGGAGTTCCGCTACTTTTTCACCGGCCATAATAGGTGCTTTTAAAGGTGTGTCATAAATTACTTTCAAATAAATTTGAGACACCCCTCCGATTGGTAAAACAACACGAATTGGTTCTTTTGAAACGATAGAAACAAATTTTTCGCGACCAAAGAAAACAGGAATATCCATGACCTTTTCATTCACCTTAAAGAATGTCTTTTGTTCAAAATTTTCAAATCCATAATTCAGGAGCTTTCCTGCTTCTTTTGCACGAAGACTATTTGCACTCGTCCGTCCAACCGTTGTAAAGAGACCATTAATAACAGCAATCAATTGCCAATCTTTGCGTGTCGCAGTTCCTGCAAGGCCATACCCTCCTTTGTCAGTATGTCCTGTTTTTAAACCATCTGCGCCAGAATATGTCCATAGCAATCGATTTCGATTCCACATTGCAAACTCATACTCTTTTCGCTGAGATGCCGTATACCCAAGATAATCAAAAAACTTTTCTGAAAAAAGGGATTTATATTGAGGAAAATCTTTTAAAATCTTTTGAGACAACAATGCAATATCTTGAACACTCATCAAATGATTTGGATGATATGCACCGCTTGCATTTGCAAAGTGCGAATTTTTTAATCCAAGCTCTTGTGCATAAGCATTCATTAAATCAACAAATTTTTCCTGAGACCCTGCAATATTTTCAGCAACGACACGACAAGCATCTCCTCCTGACATTGTTGAAATACCATGAATAAGATCAATCAAAGAAACTTTCATCCCTGGCTCAAGATACATAGCTGACTCACCAGATGCCGGTTTATACGCTCCAGTTTCCGAAACAAGAAAAGGAGTCTCTTCCTGAAGTTTCCCAGCTTTGATCAAATCAAACACAATATAGAGTGCCATAAGTTTACTCATTGACGACGGAGGGACAGGCAGATTCGCTTCTTTCTCATAAAGTACTTGCCCCGTTTGGGCATCCATCAGAATCGCATATTTCGATGTTAAATCAACTTGAGCAAACAAAACAACGGGAATTAAACAGAAAATAAAACTTAATCTAAAAAACAAAAAAACCTCCTATTTTTTATTCAAACAGAAGGTTAGCAAGTCGGAATTTTAAAATCAAACAGTATTACGGACAAGAATCTTTCCCACTGCAAAAATCTTTCATTTGTTGATCAAAACGACCAGACAAGTCTTTAGACTTATCACAAATATCTCCTGTTGAAGAACACCCTGAAGCACTTAAAGTATTATACCTAGACTCGCATTCTTTTTTGCATTCTTCTAGGTCATCTGGATCACTCATCTGACAATTATCTTCAACACATTTTTCCTGATTTTCTTGAATCTCTTCTAAAGTAGCGCCGTTCTTTTTACCTGTACAACAAGTGTGACAACGTGTTGACTCATCATTCTTTAAAGAAAAACTTGAATCCCAAACATAAATCCATGCCTCATTATCTTCTGCGTCAGTAAATTTTCCATATACGTTTTGTCCCAAACATTGTTCTTTTGCATATTTACTTGAAAAGCTTTTTACAACAAGATTCCCAGCGACAAGCACCCCAGCCCCAATCGCTGCCCCTTTGATCGCTTTCTTTGTTGGATCTTCCTCTTCTTTTTCGAGCTCTTTTTGTTCGTCCATTTCCGCTTCAGTTGGAGGCAAAGCAGGCGGTTGATAGGTTGGGACTTTCGGTATCATCATGGTTGATGTATTCGCATTCACAGCTCCCATAGACATATCCATTCCCTGACTTAAAACAGGGAAGACATATAAAAATATCAAAAAGAAAAATATTCGCCTCATCACACAAGAGTATACCATAAAAAAAAGCCGTTTAAAACCGCTTTTTTAAAAATCTCTCTACCCTCAAAAATAGACCCAAAAGACACCTTTTAAACTTCTTTGAAAGCTTGTTCTGGCGTATCGACAAGGACATAGTTCAAGCGCGACCGTGTTTGATCTGAAATCAACCCTGATTTTTCAATATTCGCGAGCCATTCCATAAACGGATTAAAATACCCTTTTGTATTCACAAGAATAAGTTTTTTTGAATGCGCGCCAATTTCTTGATCAACAAGCACATCTGAGATTTCGTCGATTGTACCAATCCCCCCTGTAAGTGTGATAAAGACATCAGCTTTTTCAATCATCAAACGTTTACGTTCTTGGATTGTCTTTACAACTTTTGTCTTAAGATCTTCAATAGGCGCTTCAAAAGAAGCAATCGCATCTGTTGTCACACCATAAATACTCTTATGATATTTCATGACAGCGCGGGCAAGAACACCCATCAAACCTGTGCTCCCCCCACCATAAATAAGTTCATGATTATTTTTACCAATCCATTCCCCAACTTGCTGAGCCACTTCCATAAAATCTTTGTCTTTAGGAACACTTGCTCCACAGAATACACATATCTTTTTCATCTCTTCCCTTTCTAAAGAAAAAGCGAAGGCGCAAAAAACGCCCTCGCTTTTCTTTTTTTAATTTTTTATTTGTCGCTCAATTTCTTAAACAAATCAGATTTATAATTCGCTTGTATTTTTGAGCTTTCAACCATTTTTCCAAATCGAATTGGATCTTGTTGCTTCACAAGACGATAACGCCCTTCACGATCAAAATAGCTTTCAAGCATTTCTGTATCTTGTTTGCTATCCATTTGAAGTGCTGGTTTGTCTGTTCCAATCAAACGCGGATCAAAACGATACAATGGCCAGTGACCTGATTTGACCGCTTCTTTTTGTTGATCAACTTGGAATTTCAAATCAACACCCTGAGCAATACATGGGCAATATGCCAAAACAAGCGATGGCCCATCATAGCTTTCAGCTTCTTTAAATGCACGCACAGCTTGCGCTTCATTTGCGTTCATTGCAATCTTCGCCACATACACATTCGCACTTGCCATTGCAATGAGGCCGAGGTCTTTCTTATGCAGTTCTCGTCCACCACTTGCAAACTTCGCAGCAGATCCGATTGGTGTCGCCTTAGACATTTGTCCTCCAGTATTCGAATACGCCTCTGTATCCATTACAAAGATATTAACATCTTCACTCATATGAATCACATGATCGAGTCCGCCATAACCAATGTCATACGCCCAACCATCTCCTCCAACAATCCAAAGAGATTTATGAGTCAAGAAATCTGCAATCTGAAGCAAATCTTGTGCAATCTGGTTCCCAGACATTTTCGCAAGATGTGATTTGAGTGTCGCAACATGTTTCCGTTGTTCAACAAAATCAATGTCAGCTTTCTGCGGATTGTTCAAAATAGCGTCCACAAGACCCTTTGGCAACTCTGTTTGAATTGCTTTCAAATAGTCACGTGATTTTTCAGCCATTTTATCTAGCGTTAAACGCATCCCATAACCATACTCAGCATTATCTTCGAAGAGTGAATTTGACCAAGCTGGCCCTACTCCTTCAGAATTTGTTGTATAGGGATTTGTGGGTAAATTTCCGCCATAGATTGAAGAGCACCCTGTTGCATTTGCCATCACCATACGATCACCAAAAAGCTGTGTCAAAAGCTTCAAGTAAGGTGTTTCTCCACATCCTGCACAAGCACCAGAAAACTCGAACAGTGGTTTTTTAAGCTGTGTATGTTTTGGTAAATTTGTATTTAATTTAGAAACATCCACTTCAGGCAACTTCTTCGCATAATCAAACCAACCTTGTTGTTCTTTCATTTTTTCAATCGGTGTCATCATGATTGCTTTACGCTCTGGATTGCTCCGATCGATCCCTGGACAAACATCTACACACAATGTACATCCCGTACAATCCGCTGGCGAAACTTGAACAATATAGTTCTTGTTTTCACCAAGTTCTTTTGTCTTATAATCAATAGACTTAAAACCTGCTGGCGCATTTTCAAGATCTGATTTATCTGCAACCTGAGTCCGAATCGCAGCATGTGGACAAACGAATGAACATTTACCACATTGAATACAAATCTCAGGATCCCAATTCGGAACTTCTTCCGCGATCCAGCGTTGTTCAAGTGCGCTCGTCCCAGACGGGAAAGATCCATCAGGTGCAAAAATACTCACAGGAAGCACATCTCCACGACCTTCAATCATTTCACGAGTTGCATACTTAATAAAATCAGACTTCCCTTCAAAAAGAGAATCTGCACCTTCTTTTGCAACGCCAAGTTCTTTTGGCACAGTGAATTCTTTTAAACCTTCCATTGCACCATCAATCGCTTTGTGGTTACGCGCGACAACATCATCACCCTTCTTAGAATAAGCTTTAGTCGCCATGTCCTTGAGTGTTTGTTTTGCTTCTTCCATCGGCATGACTTTTGTCATCCCAAAGAAAGCCATTTGCATAATTGTATTAATGCGACGCCCCATTCCTGTATCACGCGCAATATGAGACGCATTAATCGTCCAAACTTTCAACTTTTTGTTCTGAATATCACGACGCACATTCAATGGTAACTCTTGCCATAAATCCTCATGAGACAGTGTTGTATTCAATAGAAGCGTTCCACCTTCTTTTGTCGGAAGCGTCACATCTTGAACGTTCATTAAAGGCAAATGTGAACAAGAAACAAAATCTGCATCCGAAACAAGATAAGGGCTATGAATAGCATGTTCACTCACACGCAAATGAGACGCTGTATACGAACCTGCTTTTTTCGAATCATACACTGCATAGTTCTGAACATATTTCCCTGTCACATCCGCAAGAATTTTTGCAGAATTTTTTGAAGCCCCCACAGTTCCATCAGAACCAAGTCCCCAAAAAACTGCTTTAAAACTATCATCTGAAAGAGTGAATTTAGGCGTAGGTAAAGAAAGTTTTGTCACATCATCTGTGATACCAACTGTAAACTCACGTTTTGCATCTTCTTTCTGAAGTTCATCAAAAATAGATTTCACCATCGCAGGCGTAAATTCTTTTGACCCGAGCCCATAACGACCCCGAATCGTTGGAATTAATTTGCCATGTTGCGCCAAAGAAACAACCACATCTAAATAAAGTGGCTCACCTACTGATCCTGGTTCTTTCGTGCGGTCGAGTACCGCTATTTTTTTCACAGAAGTTGGAAGCTTAGACACAAACGTATCAACAGGGAAAGGACGATACAACCGCACGGCAATCACACCTACTTTTTCACCAGACTGATTGAGCTCCTTCACAGTTTCTTGAACAGTTTGAACACCCGATCCCATCAAAACAATAACACGGTCTGCATCTGCAGGACCAAAGTACTCAACAGCTTCATAACGCCGTCCTGTATGTTTGTAGAAATCATCAAAAATAGGACTCATTTGTTGTTCGATTTTATTGTAATAAGGATTTACTGCTTCACGTGCTTGAAAGAAAACATCTGGATTTTGAGCTGTTCCACGCACAATTCCTGTTCCAGGAAGAAGCGCTTTTTTCGCTTTCGCATCAAGCCATTCTTTTTTTATCATGCTTTTAACAACATCATCTGAAACTTTCTCAAGAGATGAAACTTCGTGCGAAGTCCGGAATCCATCAAAGAAATGAAGAAATGGGACGCTTGTTTTCAATGTTGATGCGTGAGCAATTAATGCCATATCATGTGCTTCTTGCACAGAGTTTGATGCTAACATTGCAAAGCCTGTCTCACGACAAGCCATCACATCACTATGATCGCCAAAAATAGAAAGTGCATGTGTGGCAATGGCACGTGCAGCAACATGAATAACAACAGGATGAAGCTCTCCTGCAATCTTATACATATTGGGAATCATCAAGAGCAAACCTTGGGATGCCGTAAATGTCGTTGCATGTGCTCCTGTTTGAAGTGCACCATGAAGCGCACCAACAGCACCTGCTTCGGATTGCATCATTGCGATTTTCGGAACTGTATTAAAAATATTTTTCCGTTTTGCATTTGCCCAGCCATCACAGTACTCACCCATTGGAGAAGATGGTGTAATTGGATAAAGAATGGATAAATCTGAAACGCGGTATGCAATATCTGCTGCTGCTTCATTTCCATCACAAACATAAAGTTTTTTAGACATACTTATTCTCTCTTTTTTTATTTCGAGTACACAAATTTTAAGGAAAACATCATATTGAATCAAGGAAAAATAAAAATAAACTTTTTTTCGACCTATAGATATTTAAACTCTATATATATTTCATAGAGTTAGATATAGACACTTCCGAAATTAAAGAAAATATGATATTTTTTTGTACTTTCAAAAAAATCACACTTGACAGGCTTCTTGAAATTCTCTATTTCTTATAAGAAGTTATAAGGAGAAGTTATGGCAACATTAACACGAAAAGATATTTCTCATCACGTCGCAAATGAAATTGGACTATCTGTCCTCGACACAGAACGTTTTGTTAAAGGCGTTTTTGATGTTATTGGACAATTTCTCGAGAATGGTGAAAGCGTAAAAATCTCTGATTTTGGTTCTTTTGAACTCAGAAAAAAAACACCACGACCAGGTCGCAACCCAAAGACAGGAGAATCTGTTGAGGTCTCTGCACGAACAGTCGTTTCTTTTACGCCTTCTGAGAAATTGAAAAAGATTTAAGGATATCATTTATGGGAGAGAAGCTTTTTAAATCTATTGGTGATGTATCCAAAGAACTTGATTTGCCCGCACATATTCTACGTTTCTGGGAAGACAATTTCAAAAACGTGCGTCCAATCAGACGTTCAGGCAACAGACGCTATTACCATGTCAAAGACGTGGAAACACTTCATCGCATTAAAGAACTTCTTTATAAACAAAAATACACAATCAAAGGAGCGCAAAAAGTTCTCCGTCAAGAAGCACTCCCAAATACATCTTATAAAGATGATGTAACGCCGACAAAACAAACAGAAAAAGTTGCATATCCAGACTTGCGTAATGTGCTTTCATCTGTTCTAAATGAACTCAAAGCTTTAAAGAAAGTTCTCAATGATTCCTAAAGATGTTCAAACTTTTCTTGAAAAAGGAACGACCTTAGAAGGAAAAATTCAAAACAAAATTCATACTTTTCCGATTCGCGTTGCCTATAAAGATACAGATGCTGGCGGTGTTGTGTATCACGCAAATTATATCACGTGGGCAGAACGTGCACGCGTTGGATTATGGTTTCTTCTTCAAGGATTAGACGATTCAGAAGAGCAAATTAAACAACGTAATATTCTTGAAAGTGACGGGATTTGGGTCGCTCGAGCTGTTCAAGCAGACTACCTTTCTCCTGCAAAACTCTATGATATTGTGACACTCAATACACAAATTACACAAGTTGGCAATACATCGATGAGATTTACACATACAGTTAAACGCGCAGATGAAACTTTAGCTATTGTTCATGTGACA
The DNA here is from genome assembly GCA_016936785.1 of Alphaproteobacteria bacterium. Lineage (GTDB taxonomy): Bacteria > Pseudomonadota > Alphaproteobacteria > Rs-D84 > NBLK01 > JAFGXE01. The sequence continues at coordinate 4,293 of JAFGXE010000004.1, read as the reverse complement.
TTAGTTTGGCTCAAACGTGAAACATTTAAACCTGCTCGCATTCCTGAATATTGGCGCGATCGCTTAGAATTCATCCTCGCGGATTAGATTTATTCCAATTCGGGTTAAACCGATTAAAAATACTCTCTTGAACACCTTCAAAAGCTTTTCTTTTTTCAAGCGAACGAATCAGTGAAGGCAAAGACGGATCTTGAACGGATAAAGAAAAATTCATCAATTTTAACAAATATGACGTATCTACTTTTTCAATCCAGTTTAACTCTTTTTTTAAAAAATCTTTATCAACAAAAGAAAGTCCTCCTCCAAGAAAAGAAAAAGCACTTACTGAAAATTCATCTAAATCTTCTTTATCCACATCTTCCATTCCAATATGATCATAAGTCTCTATATATTTATCAATAAAACCTTTTTTAATTTTCCCATCTTTTCCTGTTCGCATACCCAGCTGGTTAATTTGTTTTTCAAAAAAACGTTTTAAAAAAGATTGAAATTGAGGCAGCTCTAACGTTTTTTCTATTGACTCTAAACTTGAAAAAACAGAAAAAGGAATATCTTTTTCCTGTTTGGACGCCATTGTAAAAATTCCCTGATTAAGAACTTCTTTAAGATCCGACATATCTTCTTTTGAAGAAGGATAACTAAAAAATGCCCAAAGATTTGCCCCAACTTCAGAAAGAATAAGGCTCTTCATGTTATCATCAAAAGAACGTTTTTGTGTAATTTGAGGAATCGTTTGTTTGGTATGCCCAAGCTCATGCCTCAAAATAAATTTCCCTAGCGAAGAAAACTTTCCATTTTGAAAGCATTTTTTCGAATCAAGATAAATACGCTTTCCACGCACTTGTCCAGCAAGACCTGTTTTTTTATGAAATTGATCTGAAACATAAATGTCGAACACATCGATATTCTCAGAAAGAATTTTTCCTAAAGGATTTTGTTTCAGAAGACCAAGCTCATGGCGAATCGCACGTTCTTGAATTGAAGTCGCACCATAAATCTGCATATTTACTCTTCCTCGAGGTACTCAAGAAAAGTGGGCACATAGTTAAGACGTTCTTCAAGGAATTTTTCCCAAATTTTAGAGCCTTGTGAACCACAATTCTCAATCTGACTTTCACACTTAGATTTCGTTTCTTCAAACGAAGCTTTCACTTTTGCTTCACATTCCATTGCACTCAATCCATCACATTGTGCATTTGTATAACAGTCATGATACCGCACACCTTTACATGCATTGCGCATGCACGCTTCAAGCTCAGGCACACAATTTTGAGTTTGGAAATTCACAACCTCTGTTTTACGCGATTTTGTTCTATCAAACAACGCCTCCGCTTTACCCAGAGAACTCCGAAGAGAAACAACTTCGCCATTCAAATGATTTTCAAGCTGACGACAAGACTCTTGCGCCTGTTGGTAATACCCTTTTAAGATCACATCTTGTTGATCTTCACACGAACTCAGATATTGCTGACATGTCTCAAAAGACGATTTCATAATTGTTCGTCCATAGTTTGTGCCAAACATTCCCGCTGGCATCATCTCGTCTTCAAGAATCTTATCTCCCATCAAGCCTGCCATGGGATTCGCTTCAACAGGTTTGAGCAAACGTTGAATTTTCATACGTCGTGAGTCAATATCGCCATCAACATCACCTTCCACGACATCCGACAAATCTCCCGAAACAATCTTTTGAATTTGAGTTGAAGCTTCTTTTAAGTTATCTTGATATTCAATCACTTGAGCAAAGTCCGAATGACATTTACACGTCCCGAATTTAGAATCAAAGCATGATTGGTCAAGGCAACTTTTAAAAGCTTCTTGATCACAGGAAGCGAATGCGCCTGAAGCGACAAAACTAAAAACGAAAAGAAATCCGAAAATTCTCATAGTGACGAGTATATCATATTTTAAATCAAAAAAAAAGCCTCGATATGAGGCTTTTAAATTCAAGAGATATCTGCTTATTTCTTTTTTGCAGAAGCTGTTTTTTTCTTAATAACTTTTTTCTGTGTTGTTTTCTTAGGTTGAAGCTTTTCACTTTTTGGTGAAGTTGAACAAGCGCCAGAACAACATGAAAATGGAAGTCCTCGATCATAGAAAGCTGAGATGAATATTCCTTGAAGAAGAGCAAGGACTAATCCCCAAACAAGATGATAAGCAATCACTTGATGTGCTGTAATGCTATACAAATAATCATCCATCGCACCTGTCATATACATTGCAACCCAAAGAATAAGCCCAAATTGGACTCCTTTTTGAACACGACATTTTTGAACAAGTCCTTTTTCAACTTTTGCATAGATATAAACAAAAACACACACCATGATGATATTAAGAACCCAAATCAAAGGCACTGACATTTCCGATGCTGTTTTCCAAATATAATTCGGATTCGCTTCATAAACCCAATCAAAAATTCCTCCAGATGTTGCCCATCCATAAAGCACAGTCAAAATTCCAAGAGGGAATCCAATTGAAAGTATTTTTTTTAACATAATTTTTCTCCTTTTTTTTAATGCTATCGCATAGAAATTGCTTCGTCAATTCGTTTTATTTTTTCGCTGTCATTTGAGGCGCATAAGTTGGCCATTCGTTCTCAGACAGAGCTACAAGAGATTCAGGTTTTTCCCCAAGGCGTCCACGATACATCCACAAATTAATCAACACGTTTTTTACATACGCCCGTGTTTCTTTTGCTGGAAAACTTTCAAGATACAAAAGCGGATCATTGCGATGTTTCGATTCTTCTTTATCAAAATCTAATACCGTTTTCGGCCCAGCATTATAAGAGGCAAGCACCCGGATCAAATCAGTTTCTCCCCCAAGCAATCGCATCAAAAATTCAAGATATTTTTGTCCGAGATCGATATTATACTCCGGATGGTAAAGGCGTTCTTGGTCTTTTTTCAAAGAGTTATCTTTTGCAATAAAAGAGGCCGTCTGAGGCATCACTTGCATAAGACCTTTCGCACCTGCAAAACTTTTTGCATTTGGTTTAAAGCGAGATTCCTGTCGTGCAACAGCAAACACAAGTGCCTGATCGATTGTCCATCCACTATTTGGTTTCCAATCTGGTACAGGATATAAAGCGGAAGAATAAAGATCTGGATTAGCCTCAGAATTAATAAATTGTCGTGCTGTATCCATCGCAAAATTAGGGAGGTTTTCTTGTCCAGACAAAGCTAATACGGACCGAATCAATTGAGTGGAGTCATCGTGCTTCAAAAGGTACCGAAGTTCATTTTCAGCCTTTTCTAATTCTCCAATCTGAATCAAAGCAAGTGCACGCAATCCCCCTTTCCAGGATAAAATTTCTTGTGCATCTTCTGATGTTATGCGAAAAGGTGTCCATTCAATATCTTCATTCAAACCAAGTCTCTGTCGTGCCAAAATCCCATAAAAAGAATCGCCAATTTCTGAAGTTTTTTGAAGCATTTTTTCGGCTTTGCCTGACTCTCCTGCTTCATCATACGACCGATAAGCCCAATATCCACCTGTTGCATTTTGCCAAAGTGGTTCAGAAGAAAGATCCGCATACTGTTCAAAAAGTACGCCTGCTTCTCCGTATTCTTTTTCAACATAATGAATTAAACCACGCACCCAAAGTGCTTTACCTGAGCCATTCTTAACAGGTTGTTCAAGCCATTCTTTTGCACGGGCATACATACCATCTAAGTAATACATAAAAGCCAACGTTGCGCACATACGATCATAATCTGTTTCTCGAATTTCTTTTTTAAACTTCGAATCGTTTAAAATATCTTTTGCATTTTTACTATGTCCCAAATGAATAGCCTGATTGAACGCTTTGATTTTTTTGTTTACATAAAGAGATGAATAGTGATTCCGAATCATCGAAGCATATCGCGACTGAGAGGAATGAAGATGATATGTCCGTTTAGGAGAAATCGGTTTCTGTGGCGATTTTACACCTTTTTTCTGAGCAAGATCATAAACACGTTTTGCTTCTGAATGATCTCCGTAAAGCTTCAACCACTCACTGAGTTCATTGCCCTTAGAATGATAAGAATTCGAGAAATACCGCTCAAAAAGAAGATCCCCTTTTAAAAGCGTATTCTCAACCTTGTTAAGGAGGACATCAACTTCTTTGTGCTTTCCATTTTTCTCTAAACGAAAAGCCTCTTGATAAAGAGCCTCATCCGAATCAGAAAGAATATGTGGAGTCGAAATCGCTCCAGCTTTCATAAATGGAGCGATCAGAAGAAAAATAATAAATAAACGAAAAAACATCGTTATTTTGCCGGCACTTGATCAATCACAACACGGCGATTT
>JAFGXE010000057.1 GCA_016936785.1 Alphaproteobacteria bacterium | reverse complement strand
GATATTAATAACAGCTTGAGACTCTTCTGTGATTGATCGAATCATTGATCCACCAGACCCAATCACTTCACGGATTTTGTCTTTTGGAATTGTGATTTGTTCAATCTTTGGTGCATACTTGCTCATTTCTTTACGTGGCGATTTTAACGCTTTCGCCATTTTTCCAAGAATATGAATACGTCCTTCTTTTGCTTGAGACAATGCTTGTTTCATAATTTCAAAAGTGACAGATGTAATCTTGATGTCCATTTGAAGTGCTGTAATACCATCTGATGTTCCTGCAACTTTAAAGTCCATATCTCCAAGATGATCTTCATCTCCGAGAATGTCTGTCAACACAGCAAAATCTTTGCCTTCTTTCACAAGACCCATTGCAATTCCTGCAACTGGTTTTTTCAAAGGCACTCCCCCATCCATTAAAGCAAGAGATGTTCCGCAAACAGTTGCCATTGAAGACGATCCGTTTGATTCAAGAATTTCAGAAATGATCCGTTTCGTGAATGCAAACTCTTCAAGAGATGGCATCATTGGGCGAATTGCACGCCAAGCGAGCTTTCCGTGTCCAAGTTCACGACGTCCTGGTGCACCAAGGCGCCCACATTCTCCTACTGAGAACGGTGGGAAGTTATAGTGCAACATAAATGTTTCTGTTCGTAAACCCTCAAGATCATCCGTTAGCTGTCCTTCAGACTCTGTTCCAAGTGTTAAAGAGACAAGCGCTTGGGTTTCTCCGCGTGTAAAAAGTGCGGAACCATGACAACGGTCAAGAACACCCACTTCACATTCGATATTACGTACTTCAGTTGTTTTACGACCATCCACACGTTTTTTACCGGCAAGAACATCCCCACGCAAAATATTTTTTTCAAGGGTTTTGAAAACATCCTTGAGAACAGCGTATTCTGCTGCGTTCGCTTCTGTCTTTTCACCAAGGAAAGCTTCTGCTTTTGCATAAGTGGCATTAATCCCCGCAACACGTTCTGTTTTATCTTTACAATCGAACGCAGCACGCAAATCTTTTCCAATTTCTTTTTCAAGTTTTTTCTTAAGTGGTGCATAAGCTGGGGAAACTTCTTTCACTTCCCATGCTTCCTTGCCTGCTTTTTTAGCCATTTCTTCAATTGCTTTAATGACAGGTTGGAAGTTTTTAAATCCACCTTCAACCGCATCAAGCATTTGTTCTTCTGTTAATTCTTGTGCTTCAGATTCAACCATCAACACACCATCTTTTGTTCCCGCAACAACAAGATCAAGCGTTGATTCTTTGCGTTCTAAATGTGTTGGATTGTAAATTAATTTACCATCAATCATTCCCACGCGCACTGCTGCGATTGGTCCTTTAAATGGAATTCCTGAAATAGAAAGTGCTGCTGAAGCCCCTACCATTGCAAGCATATCAGGTTCATTTTCTTTATCATATCCATACACTGTAATAACGATTTGAACTTCATTACGGAAGGTATCTGGGAAAAGCGGACGAATTGGACGGTCAATTAAACGTGACGTCAATGTTGCCAAATCACTTGGTTTTCCTTCGCGTTTGTTAAACCCACCAGCAATACGGCCGATAGATGCAAACTTTTCTTGGTAGTGCACAGAAAGTGGGAAGAAATCAATTCCTTCTTTTGCTTCTTTAGATGCTACAACCGTTGCAAGAACTTGTGTTTCACCCATTGTCACCATCACAGATCCGTGTGCTTGTCGTGCAAACTTTCCTGTTTCGAGAATGAGTGTTTTTCCATTCCATTTTATTTCTTTTTTGACTTCATTAAACATTTTTGATTTAAATATCATTATTTTATTTTTCCTTTTTTAAAAATGATCAAACCTTCTTCGTCATTCTGAACTTGTTTCAGGATCTCTTTATTTCTGGATGCTGAAATAAATTCAGCATGACATCGGAAGAATTGTCTTTTTATCTTTAACTAATTTAATACCAATTCTTTGGCATTTTTCTACTTTTAGGAAGTTGAACAGAAATTGTTCATTATTTTACCCCTCCAGTATAAGGGCAAAATCAAAAACAATTTTCTATTCTGATTTCCAACTCAATACAACCTTAACTTACTTTTTCCCGATTCGCAAGAAATAAAAAAACCCTCAATGTAGAGGGTTTTTATTTTATTTTCTCAAGCCGAGTTTTTTGATGATTTCGTTGTAGCGCGTATCATCTTTTTTCTTAAGGTAAGCCAAAAGGCTTTTACGGCGAGACACCATTTTTTTCAAACTCAATTCACAATCAAAGTCTTTTTTATGAACTTTCAAATGCTTTGTGAGTTCTGAAATTCTATGGGAAAGAATTGAAACTTGCACTTCTGGAGACCCTGTATCTTTCGCACCTTGCGCAAAAGTTTTAAGGAGCTCTTGTTTTTTTTCTTTTGTAATCGACATCACATTTTCCTTTTTGTTTTGGATCCTGAAATGAATTCAGGATGACACTTTTATTTTTCAAAAATTAAACACACGCAAAGATTGAATTCCTTGAGCAGTTTGTTTACCTATTGCAATGAGCTGGGTGTCGAACATGAGACGCATTTCAGAAAAGGGTGATTCTTTTTGGAGAATCTTTCCTTGTCTAATTTGCATTGTTTCATCCTCTGTGATTGAGAGAGCCGGGATGTCGTCCAGAACAGTCTCAAGAGGCACAAAACATTTTTGTGCGACATCAGCAATTGCTTCTTGGTCATCATAGAGAAATTTTTTCAAGATTTCCAGTGAAAAAGAATCTTTCTCTAAAAAACATCCAGACTGCGTGCGTCTCAATTTCGAAAGCAGGGCTTTTTCCCCAACAGCATGGGCAATATCTCGCCCAAGAGATCGTATATAAGTTCCTAAACCACATCGACATTTAATCATTAGAATATGTGAGGCTGGCTGTTCGAGAATTTCGAGCGAATCAATGCGCACTTTTCTTGGAGGCATCATCAATTCTTGTCCCTTGCGAATACGTTTATATGCCGGCACGCCTTTTATCTTTATAGCAGAATAGGCGGGAGGAATTTGTTCGATTTCTCCAACAAATTGAGACAACATATTCGCAATCTTTCCCTTCGAAATAGCCTTTTTATAATTTTCAAGTGTTTCTTCTGAAATTCCTTCCAAGTCACCTTTCTCGCTTTCCAATCCAAAAAATAAGTCGAAAATATATTCTTTCTGATGATTTTGAATAAAGGGAATTGTTTTTGTTGCTTCACCCAATGCGATCGGAAGAACACCCGTTGCCAAGGGATCAAGCGTTCCAAGATGCCCCACTTTTTTTGTCTGAAAGAGTGTTCGCACCTTTCCAATAACTTGAGTAGACGTCATCCCGAGAGGTTTATCTATTACAATCCAACCATTTACTTGCTGGAGGGGAAACCGATTTAAATTTTCATTTTTCATCCATTCACCGTATTATATACGCCTTCGGATGGCAATAAAAATTTTCTCTCAACATAACCATTCTCTTTGCTTATTTCAATTTCTGAAATCAATATTGTCTTTTGATACATATTTACTGTAATGTTAAAAAAAAAGGCTGGATAAGATGATTGAACAATTTCTTGAAATGCTCATCACAACACGGGGAGCATCACCAAACACGCTCGAGAATTATCGTCGTGATTTAGAAGCACTGGAAAGTTTTACGCATAAAGCGTTCGATAAAATAACCTCTCAAGATCTCGGAAAATATTTCGCAAATCTTCAAAAAGAGGGGAAAAGCGCTCGCACACAAGCACGACACCTTTCCGCTTTTAAAACGTTTTTTCGGTTTCTACAAGAAGATGGAATTCTTTCTGAATCACCTGCGCATTTGATTGATCCACCCAAGACTCCAAAATCGCTTCCGAAAAACCTCTCCGAAAAAGATATCCAAATTCTCTTAAATTCATGTGATGATACGCCTCAAGGAATTCGCCTCAATGCAATTATTGAATTGCTTTATGCCTCAGGCCTTCGTATTTCGGAGCTACTTTCACTTGAAGACAAAAGTCTTTTACGTGATCGAAACATTCTCCATGTGCGCGGGAAAGGCAAAAAAGAACGGATGGTACCCATTCATCCCTATGCGCATCAAGCTCTTTTAAACTACTTGGATGTTCGCGGTTTTTTTATCAAAGGGAAGAAAACATCGCTTCTTTTTCCATCCCCCAAAACAGGGCTCTCTCTCACGCGAGATGCTGTATTTAAAATGCTTAAAAAGCATGCAGTTCTTTGCGGTGTGCCTCCACAAAATATTTCGCCCCATGTTTTTCGCCATAGCTTTGCCTCACATCTTCTTCAAGGAGGTGCCAATCTTCGGGTAATTCAAGAGCTTCTTGGTCATGAAGATATTGCTACAACAGAAATTTACACCCATATCGTTGATGAAAAACTCCGCGAAACTGTTTTCACAAAACACCCTCTTTCTAATAAATAATACTTGACAAATTTATATTTTTCTTTATCTTTTTCTTCAAAAAGGATATACCATGAAAGAAAGCCCTACTCTAAAAGCTCTCTATGCGATCGATAAATTTCTTCGCGATGCTTCTCATTGCTCTTTTCAAAAACGCCTTGAGTTACTTGATCGCCTTTGGCAAGAATGTCGTGACATCTACATATAAAAAAATCCCGCTTATGCGGGATTTTTTTTATTCACTTTCTATTTCTGTTTCTGCTTCTTCCGAATCAGAAGGACCGCCTTGCATCTTTTCTTTCAAAATCCCAGACAGCTCCATAATCTTTTGTTTAATTTCTTTCATCTTCTCAGGATTTTCAACAAGGTATTGTTTTGCTTTTTCTTTTCCTTGTCCCATGCGCTCAGAATTATAAGAGAACCATGCTCCCGCTTTTTCAATAATATCCGCTTTTACCCCAAGATCAATAATTTCCCCAAGCTGAGAAATTCCTTCTCCATACATGATTTCAAACTCAATCACTTTGAAAGGTGGTGCCATTTTATTTTTCACGACCTTAACACGGGTTTGATTTCCAATAATTTCTTCTTTATCTTTAATCGCGCCAATTCGGCGAATATCTAAACGTACAGAAGCATAAAATTTTAAAGCATTTCCACCCGTTGTTGTTTCTGGATTTCCAAACATTACACCGATTTTCATACGAATTTGATTAATAAAAATAACCATCGCATTCGATTTTGACACAGAAGCTGTAAGTTTTCTTAAAGCTTGGCTCATGAGGCGTGCCTGACGTCCCACATGATGATCTCCCATTTCTCCTTCAAGTTCTGCTTTAGGCGTTAACGCTGCAACAGAATCAACAACAAGGACATCAACCGCACCTGATCGTACAAGTGTGTCTGCAATTTCAAGCGCCTGTTCTCCCGAGTCTGGTTGAGAGAGAACAAGTTCTTTAATATTCACGCCTAGTTTCGTCGCATAACTCGGATCTAATGCATGTTCTGCGTCCACAAAAGCACCGACACCTCCTGCTTTTTGTGCTTCCGCAATCACATGAAGTGCGAGTGTTGTTTTTCCAGAACTCTCAGGTCCATAAATTTCAATAATACGTCCGCGTGGCAACCCGCCAATCCCAAGCGCAATATCTAGCCCAAGAGATCCTGTCGAAATACTTGGATAGTTTTCATTTGGATCGCCATCGCCGAGAGTCATAATAGACCCTTTTCCAAAAGCTTTTTCAATTTGAGCAAGCGCAGCTTCAAGTGCTTTATTTTTTTCTGCCATTTTATTTCCCTTAATTCGGCGCGATAATCAAAGACAACCGACGCCCTTCCATACTTGCGGATTTTTCAATTTTAAATTCATTACTGAGATCATCTTGGAATTTCTTAAGCAACTCAAACCCTTGTTCTCGGAAAGCCATTTCACGACCACGAAAACGCACAGTCACCTTCACTTTATTCCCTTGCTCTAAGAATTTTTGTGCTGCCTTTACTTTAATTTCGTATCCTTGAGTATCTGTCACAGGGCGCATTGTAATTTCTTTGAGTTTCACAATCTTCTGTTTCTTTTTACTCTCAGTTTCGCGTTTTGATTTATCGTATTTCCATTTTCCATAGTCGATAATCTTACAAACAACGGGTTCTTTCCCTGGATTAAGCTCGACAAGATCAAGCCCTGCATCTTCTGCAAGCTTGATTGCATCTCGTGTATCCATTAAACCGCGATTTTCTCCAAGATGGTCAATGACTTGAACCTCTCTTGCGCGAATTTCTCGATTACGATTAGGGCCTGTTTTACGTGGTGCGCCACGATGAATAGGTTCTGATATAACCAATCTCCTTTATTTTTCTGCATCTTTATGCAAAGATGAGTATAGAAAGCTTCCTGTTGAAAGTCCAGTAAAAAACACCCCATATGTTGGGGTGTTTTTTGTTTTTTAAAGATTTATCGACGACTTGATTTCTTTCCTTTTTTACACATTGTT
>JAFGXE010000056.1 GCA_016936785.1 Alphaproteobacteria bacterium | reverse complement strand
CATTCAAAAAGAGGGAAAATACTTATTGGGTATCCGTCAAAAAAAAGAACACTCCAAATCAAACGGGAAATATTTTACGGTCGGTGGCACGCTTGAGTTCTTAGAAAAAATTGAAGATTGTTTCAAACGGGAAGTCAAAGAAGAAGCAAATATTGAAATTCAAAATATCAAACTTTTTAAAGTTGATGAGCATCTCTTTCCAGAAAAGAAACAGGCCCCTCACGCGATTGTCTTTGTCTTTACAGCAGACTATAAAAGTGGAATCCTTCAAGGAGATGACGACTGCAAAGACCCTCAGTTTTTCTCAAAAGAAGAAATCGCGAAACTGAATGAAAAAGGATTGCTCGCCGATTTTCCAAAAAAGATTTTAACAGAAATGGGAATAATTTAAATGACCAGACATATACCGCTATCCTTAAAAACGCGCCCACAAACATTGACTGATTTGAAAGGCCAAGAGGTGCTTACACGCACACTCACAAACGCCATTTCATCTGGGAAAATTGCGCATGGATATATCTTTACCGGCATTCGTGGAGTGGGAAAAACCTCCACCGCTCGCATCTTTGCAAAGTCCCTTAATTGCCTTGGCGTAGATGGCAAGAACACACTCCCTACAGCAACCCCTTGTGGTGTTTGCGAAAACTGCCAAGCCATTTCCGAAAGTCGTCACATGGACGTCATTGAACTAGATGCAGCGTCTCATACGGGTGTCGACAATATGCGTTCTATTTTAGATGAATCTCGATATCGTCCTGTTGCTGCACGTTATAAAATATATATCATTGACGAAGTTCACATGCTCTCAACAAGCGCTTTTAATGCCATGCTCAAAACACTTGAAGAACCTCCAGAACATGTTATTTTTATTTTGGCAACAACTGAGCTTCAAAAAGTTCCGATAACAATTCTTTCACGTTGCCAACGTTTTAATTTACCCCGCATTTCAATCAATGTCCTTCAAAATTACTATGGTGATGTCGCCAAAAAAGAAGGAATTGATATTGATCTTGACGCCCTTCATCTTATTGCACGTGAAGCAGATGGCTCTGCGCGAGATGGCATGTCTCTTCTCGATCAAGCCATTGCGCTTTCTCACAAAGAAAAAATTACAGTTCAAAAAATTACTGAAATGCTCGGACGCACATCAACAAAAACAGTCGTTGCACTTTTCGATTCGCTTGTAGAAAATAAAGTCACAGAAAGTTTTGAACTAACAAAAACATTTGTTGCACAAGGAGGAAATCCTAAAACACTTATTTCAGACCTTCTAGATTTTGTTTACCGTCTTACCCAAACAAAATCGAATCCAGATTCTGTTGAAGCTCTTACGGCAAACCCGGAAGAACAAAATCTTTTGCGAGAACGTGCTCAGAAATTCTCTTATGTTGTTTTTGCACGCCTTTGGCAACTCTTACTCAAAGGAATTGAAGATCTAAAATCCTCTGAAAACGCACATGCTATATTTGATATGCTCTGCGTTCGTGTTGCTTATTTATCTTCTGAAACAATCCAAACAACAACACAAATCCCCTCACAAAAAACTGAAAACACTGCGGAAATAACCCAATTAAAAGATGAGAAAAAAACAGTGACACTTAACTCTTTAGAAGATGTTTGTAAAACTCTCTGTGCTCAAAAAGAAATGCTTCTTGCTTCTGTTCTTCAAAACGAAGCACGGATTGATTCTTTTGAAACAGGCAAAATTGTAATGTGTCTTGATGATAAAGCACGTGATATTCAAAAACGTCTCAAGAATTTCTTAAAAAACCAAACACAACTAGATTGGATTATCGAGTTGATTCCAGAAACAAACTCTGCTACGCTTTCGGAAGAGAAAATTGAGAATGCTCAAAAAGACTCACTCGTTTCAGAGACAATTGCACTGTTTAAAGGTGCTAAAATTGAAAACGTCGAAGAATAAAGGAGAAAAAAAATGGTCAACATTACAAAACTTGTTCAACAAGCAAAAGAAATGCAAGAAAAGGTTGCAAAAGCTCAAGAAGAACTCGCAACTACAATTGTCACAGGATCAGCAGGTGGACTCGTTACGGTCAAAATGAACGGACGTAAGTATGTTGAAAGTATCGAAATTTCTGACGAAGCAATAAAAGACAAAGAGGAACTTTCAGATCTTATTGTTGCCGCATGTCGCGATGCAGCAGAAGAAGCCGATGCGCTTACAGAAAAACGCCTCACAGATTCAACCGGTGGATTTAAACTCCCTCCAGGTGTTTCTTTCCCTGTTTAAAAAACAATACACAATAACAAAAACCGTTCTCTGAGCTTGTCGAAGAGTCGGTTTTTTTATAGTTAATTTAAATAAAGCATCGTCTCATAAAAACACTCCCTCTTTTGTCATCCCCGGAATGATCCCTGAGTCTGCGGTTGCTGAGCCTGTCGAAGCATCGAAGGAGGTTTTGGGATCCACCCTTTTCCTTCTGTCATCCCGACGAAGGTCGGGATCTCTCTTTTGTTATCCCGGGATTGATCCGGAATTTGTCGTCAAAAAAAAGCACGCAATAAGCGTGCTTTTTTAACCTCAATTTAATCTTAAAAAGTCAATCCAAGCTTAACGCCAGCAAACCAGCCTTTTGTATCTTTTACATCATAAACATATGTTTCATTAATCAAACCACCTGATGGGATACGATACTCGTCAATAGAGTGTGTTTCGTATCCACCATACACAGAAAGCATCGCTTTTTCCCCGCCGAAATTGAGCTGAAGACGTCCGCGTAATACATTATCTTCTGCACCACCAGCTGTCTCTTCACTTAACATTTCGTAATCTAAACCAAAGAGAATTGAGAAGCGCTCTTTAATCTGTTTCATCACTTCTGCTCGCGCAATATAGTCTGTAGAAGATTGTTCAACAAAAGGTGATCCATCAGCAAAATAAACACCAGAAACTTCTCCTTCTTGATTCATCAAGGCGCCCAAATGAAGCGCAAAAGCGACATCTTCTGTTTCTTTTCCTAAAACAGCAAAAACAGCAAATTGATCACGATAACCACTAATGTCGTTATCTGTTGCAACAGTATATTCTGCATGAAAATTAGCCGTCATACTTGCGTTACGAATCGCTTGAAGGGACAACCCGGCAGTCACGCCCATCGGATCTTTTGAGTCTATTTCAAGTGTTGTCAAATCTGTTGTTTTATTGATATATTCACGATTCACTTCAGCATATCCTGCGCGCGCATAAAATGTGACAGAATCAGAAATTCCAAACCCAAACTCTTCCACTACAACTAGTTGTGCATCTGTACTTGATTCGATATTAAAAGAATCTGCGCCCGTTGGAGTAATCATACCAAATGTATTATAACTATAGCGCATATCGGCATCGCGCCCACCAAACTCAAGTGTTGTTTTAGAAAAAACCTGTCCTTCTTTCGGCATAAAGAATGGATTTTCCAAACTCCGTTTCAAGGCACTTTCTGCTAAATCTGGTGTCCGTTGAGACTTAGACTGATACGACGTTGTTTCTTGTGGTGGGATCTGATTATATTGAGAACTTTGCGAACTGTTGTAGTTGCTTGTTGTGGATCCTTGCGATGAATATCCACGAGAATAATAATCTTGTCCCGCATATTGCGCCATCGCACCACTTGAAAGAAGAAATGCCGTTGTTGAAATGAGTAGTTTTTTCATTGTTGTCTCCGTTTTTATTTATCCTGAATAGTATATCAAAAATTTACACAAAAATCAACTCGACAAATTCTTCTCAAATTGTTTATACTTTAGAAATGATTATTGCAAAAAAATCTCTTGGTCAAAACTTCATCACTAGTCCAGATCTTCTTAAAAAGATCGCGGGATTTCTTGATGATCCTCAAAATAAAACTGTGATTGAGGTTGGCTCAGGTCCAACAACACTCACTCAAGCAATTTTGAGTCGCACCCCCAAGAAAATGATCGCGATTGAAAAAGATGAACGCACACAATCCTTACTCGATTCTCTTTCTGAAAAGAATCCGCAGTTTTCTTACCAACTCACAGATGCCTTGACGGTAGACATCAGCGCACTTGAAAAAAAAGAAAACCTTCTCTTGATTGGAAACCTTCCTTACAATATTTCTACCGTTCTTCTTGTTCAGTGGCTCAAACAAAATACACCTTTCTCGCAAGCAATCTTAATGTTCCAAAAAGAAGTGATTGACCGACTTGTTGCAAAACCAAACACAAAAGCCTATGGACGCATCAGCATCCTTACACAAGCACTCTGTGAAACAAAGAAATTAATGATGCTCTCTCCAAAATGTTTTCATCCTGCACCAAAAGTTGATTCTGCTTTAATAGAACTCCGCCCAAAAAATAGACTTTCCCTGCAAGAAATAAATAAGCTGAACATACTGTCGACACAAGCTTTTGCCAATCGACGCAAACGCGTCGCAAAAAACATTCAATCGCTATTTAAAAATATTGAAAACGTTTTTGAGAAAAAAGAAATCAACCTCAATGCCCGCGCTGAAGACCTTTCTGTAGAAACTTATATTGCGCTTATAAAGGATATGATATGATTCGACTCTATCTTTCTTCTTTTAAAGGACAGAATTTCATTCTTCAAGACACAAAAGATCTCCATTATCTTAAGACAGTTATGCGCCTGAAAAAAGGAAAGCAAATCCTCATCTTCAATGAAAGCGCTGGGGAATACCTTTGCGAAATTTTAGAACTTGAACGTAAACACATTTCATTTTCAGCACTAAAACAAACACGCACATATACAAAAACACAACCATTACAACTGGCTTTTCCTCTTATCCGCCCAAATAGACTTTCTTTTCTTCTCGAAAAAGCAACTGAACTGGGTGTGACAGATCTTTATCCAATTTTAACAGACCACACAACACATAGAGACTTTAAAGAAGAGCGTCTTGAAACAATCTTACAAGAAGCAAGTGAACAATGTGAACGCCTTGATCTCCCAAAACTTCACCCGATTGAAAAACTTGATGATCTTCTTACAAAAGAGATGCAATTTATTTATTTTGACGAAAGATCAAAAACAACACAAAACAACCGCGCAAATAAAAATGCAATTCTTATTGTCGGACCAGAGGGTGGATTTTCTGAAAGGGAATTTGATCTTTTAGAAAAAAATGAAAGAGCCACTGCACATTCACTCGGCACACTCATTCTCCGAACAGAAACCGCTTGTTTAAAAGCCTTAATTCTTTTTTCAGATTGAAAAACTAAAATAAAACACATACACTTCATTTTATGACATTTAATTATCCTGAAATTATTGAAAACGCACATAAAGACCTGATGAAAAAGATTCTGAAAATGGTTGAAAAAAACGGCCTTTCAGGAGAACATCATTTTTACGTCACATTCAAGACGAAACATCCTCGTGTAAAGGTTCCCTCTTTTCTTAAAGCCGAACACCCTGAACAAATTACAATCGTGCTCCAATACGAATTTGATACACTTCGTGTCAATGACGAGGAGTTCGGTGTTCGCCTCCGTTTTGATCAAAAGTATCATTACCTCCGGATTCCGTTTGAGTCGGTTTCTTATTTTGCAGACCCAAGCTCAGATTTTGCGCTTCACTTTCCCAAAGCAGAAAAGCAAATATTTTCAGAAGAAATAAAAAATGAGATTCCTGAGCTTCCTTACGATGATGATGAAAAAATCATTTCGCTTGATCTCTTTAGAAAAACTTGATTTTCCCCCACTAAATTTGTAATCTGTCATTCATGGAAGACATTTGGAATGATATTACTATTTTTATCCCGCGAGAGAAACAGCTGATTTCTATCCGCTTAGATCGTGAGATTCTTGATTTCTTCAAACAGAATGGCAATGGGTATCAAGGACGAATTAATTCCGTCTTAAAAAGTTTTATTGCACATCAAAAACAAAAAACTGAACAAGGCGTTAACGAAATTCAACTTTTTAAAGTTAGCGGTAAAAAAAAGCTTCATGGCCAAGTCAAAATCAGTGGATCAACATACAGCGCGGCAACAGCACTTGCTGCTTCTCTTTGGGCAGAAAGTCCTACTTTTTTAAGAAAGATCCCATACACAACAGCCATTCAAAGAAATCTTTACTTTTTTGAAGAACTCGGGATTAATGTTTCACCTCACCAAAAGAATAGCTCTGTTGGCCTTCATTTTGATCACGTTGAAAATAAATATGACATCACAGACAAACCTTATCCCGATCTTTTTCTTTCAAAACTTCTTTCTGCCATCCCGCTTCTTGGACGATCAAAAAAAATCTTTTTATCTGTTCCTGCACGAAGCTTTAATCATATTCAAATATTAAGCCACTTTAGAAAGTTAATCAAAGCCTTCGGCGCAGAAGAAAAACTTATAGATGGGACATTACGCTTTACATTAAAAGGAAGATATCTTCCTCAAGAAATCGACATTTCCAAATTCTCAGATTCTCCGAAATCAATCCTAACTCTTTTTGTACTTCTTATAGCAGTTCGCGGAGATGGTGTTTCAAAAATACTAAACGCGTCATTTTCACCTACCGTCAATATGCTTTGTGAACTCTTAGTTGAAATGGGTGGGAAAATTGACGGACTTGGATCATCAACCCTCACAATCACAGGAGTAAAAAAACTTAAGGGACGCACATTTAAGATCAATCAAAATTCTCTCGAAGCGAACTTTTATGCTCTCCTTGCGGCATCAACAAGAAGCTATATCCGACTCACAGATATAAATCTTGATTATATGGAACCTATTTTAAATTTTCTGGAAAAAACAGGGGTTAAAATTCTTCGTGAAAAAGACTCAATTGAAATCAATGCATCGACAACACCTCTTTCTCTT
>JAFGXE010000055.1 GCA_016936785.1 Alphaproteobacteria bacterium | reverse complement strand
TTTCCTTATAGTGGACAAAACTTTCTTTTACATCCGGATTAAAGGATGTATTTTTTATTTTTAGTCTGTAGGTACGGTAATTCCTTGCCGTTGAAGACAAGTCAGTCAAGCCGATTCTGGACCATTTAAAAAAATCTGACGAAGTTTTTCTACTAGCTTTCAGAAATGGATTGTTCTCCGTACTTCTTATAACAAGGAGGTTTTCTGTTGAGTCAGGCCATGTTTCTGTGTTTATTGAAGTTGGATGCATTGGATTATGCCAAACTTCCCAGTGATTTTGACCATTCCATTCTGAAAATACAAGGTCGTATCCCTCAACTTTTAAGTTCTCTCTGTACTGTTCCAAAGTAACTTCTTCTACTTCTTCTTTTTGGCAGGATGCTAATAGGACTAACAAAACTACTGCGACTAACGTAAAATAATTTTTTTTCATAATAATTTGTTTTAATAGTTTACAATTAAATACAGAATAGGAAGAAATTCTATACATGTCAATAGAAAATTCAAATAAAATTAACTTTTTATATAAATGATTCAGAAATCTATTAAAAATCAATTGGATAGTTTGTAATAAGAATGTATTTTTATAGAAGAATTATGAAAAAATTTGCTAAAAAAGTGCAACTTTGTTGAAAATGGCTGGGGGACGTGGACTCGAACCACGATTGACGGAATCAGAATCCGCTGTCCTACCATTAGACGATCCCCCAGTAATTTTTATTTTTTATACCCTAATTGCTCAAGGATATCAACCGCTGTATTTAAGCGTTCTTCAATGCTTCCTGTCAACTGATAATATTCATAACCTGTGAGGTTTTTAATAATTTCACGATCAATATAAAATCTATCTTTTTTCGAT
The DNA here is from genome assembly GCA_016936785.1 of Alphaproteobacteria bacterium. Taxonomy (GTDB): domain Bacteria; phylum Pseudomonadota; class Alphaproteobacteria; order Rs-D84; family NBLK01; genus JAFGXE01. Next base: position 9,259 of record JAFGXE010000055.1, on the reverse strand, counting down.
GCTGGTCGAAAACTATCATCTTCGAGAGGGATTTCTGGAGGCAAATAAAAAATAACGTCAAAGATTTCTTTTTCGTTTTCAGCAAGTTGATAATATTTTTCATATTCAGGAAGAGAAGTAAAATTATTTTCTCCTAATAAGTATTTGTTGTATGGATTCCATGTAAATGTGGAACAGTCTGTGACATATGTTGTGAGATTTTTCCGACTTTTGATCATTTGAAGAAGAAATTGTTTTTGGAGTTCCCACTTTTCTTCAAAAGAAAGCTCATTTATCCGTTTTTCTTTTTGAAGATTTTGTCCAATATCTTTTGCACGGTCACTTTGAGGAAAAGGGATTCCGAAATACTTAGAAAGTCCTGTCGCTAGTGTTGTTTTTCCAGTAGAAAAGCTTCCTGTAATACAGATTTTCATTTAACTTATCTTGTCTTTTTTATGATGTTATATCCATAAGCAATTAAGCATCCAATAGGTGTTGTGATAAGAGGAAGGACGGCAAGTTTTTCTGAAAATCCGAGAATTGAAACAAGAAGAACTCCTGCAAAGATATTAAGGACTAAGGGAAAAATCGCATACCATTTATTGGCTTTTGGAAATGCAAAAGCGATGATTGCAATGAGGCCATTTTCAGCCATGAGCATGCCATAAATGTATGTTGTATGGACCACACTTTGAATAAAAACAGAGATCATAATAATAACAAATAAAAAGATTGGAATTGAGCGTTTTATGCGACGAGTAAGAATACGATGATTTTGTTTATCATGCTCCTCAAAGAAAAGTTTGTTGAAATTTAAGACGCCATTAAAGACAAAGGTGTCAATTGTTGAAAGCAGAACAGATAAGATTGCTAGGGAGGCAAGCCAATTCAGATTTTGGGGGATAATTTGATGTATCCCATCAAGAAAAGCCATATCCCCTGTTAGATTAGGGAAAAAAGTTTTAAGTTTGAAAACGGCGCCAACAAGGCAGACATAACAAAACGACCACATGAAGAATGTAATCCAAAGGGATTTCTTCACTTCTTTCACGTTTGATGTGGCATAAACACGTTGATAAAGATCTTCAGATCCAAAAGACACAAGTCCTCCAATAACTGCCATAAAAACTGAGATATAAATTGGCATTGAATCAAAAATGAGAGGGGTGTGTGCGATGGTTTCTGAAGTTTCTTTCATCAGAAGAAAAGCGAGAAGAACACCAAAAATAACGAGAAGAAAAATTGCTTGGATTATATCTGTTTTAACAACGGCTGAAAATCCAGAAATAGAAAGATACCCTCCGACAATACTTGCCATCAAAATAACGCACATTTCATAGGAGTATGCTGTGAACATTTCAATCATTTTTGCCCCTCCGATCATGGCAACGGATGCAATGAGAAGAATGTTTACGAGCTGAATGATAGCGATGATATTTTTTGTTTCTCTGCCAAAGCGACTTTCAAACATATCGTAAAGTGTGAGCCAATTTTCTTTCTTTGCAAGGCGATTAACTTGTGGTGCAATCAACATGAAGAAAAGAAGGCCAACTGGAAGCATGATAAGGAGTGGAAAAATTGCTTGTCCAAATTTAAAGATAAGAGAAGTATTCCCCAGGAGTGTTCCGCCACCAATGAACGAAGCAATGATTGTGAAAGAAGCAACCCAACCAGAAAGTTTACGATCGGCAATGAGGAAGTCTTCGTTTGCGTGGTAGTTTTTCTTTTTATGCCAGAGTGAAATTCCCAGAAGCAAAGCAACGTAACCAAAAATTGCAATTAGAATTGGATTCATTTAGTAAGTTTCCTTATTTAAATATCTTTTATTTTTGTTCGATGTTTTTTGTTTCACTCACGACAAAAAGTGGGCGTTGTTTCACTTCTGCGTAGATGCGACCGATGTATTCACCGAGGATGCCAACCGAGAGAAGTTGTATGCCTCCCATAAAAAGAACAGCAACCATGAGTGATGGGTAGCCTCGGATGTCTGCTCCGAAATAGAGTGTTTTGAAGATAATCCATGCACCAAAGAGAAAAGAAAACCCCGCAACAAAAACGCCTATGAAACTCCAGACTTTAAGAGGAACGCGCGACATAGAAAATATTGCAAATCCCGCAAGCTGAAAGAGTTTTTTGAAGCTTTGAGAGGCTTCTCCTGCAACACGTTCTGGGCGTTTAAAATGAAGAATTTCATGTGGGAATCCAACCCATGCCCATAATCCTCGGACATACCGTTCACGTTCGGGAAGTTTATTAAATTCATCAACAAGTTGACGATCGACAAGACGAAAGTCACCTGTGTTTTCTGGAATATTTACATCTGAAATGAATTTCATGAGGCGGTGGAAAGCAATGTAGGCAAATCGTTTTATGATTCCACCTTCACGCGCGGTGCGTTTTGCAAGAACTGTCTTTGCCCCAGCTTGCCATTTTTCCACCATTTGAGGGATGAGTTCAACTGGGTCTTGGAGATCCATATCCATCGGAATCGCACAGTCTTTTGATACATAACGAAAACCGGCTGAAAGGGCAATTTCTTTTCCAAAGTTTCGTGCGAAACGAATTACTTTAATGCGTTTATCTTTTTTTGCATATTGACAGAGAATATCATAACTACGATCTTTTGAACCATCATCAACGCAGATAATTTCAAAGTCTTTTGTGAGTTTTTCAAGTTCAGGAATGAGTGCATTAAAGAAAATTCCGATGGCATTTCCTTTTTCTTCATTGTAACAAGGAGCAACAATTGAAAGGGAAAAGTGTTTTTTCATAGTCTTGTTTCCTCTTCTATCAGGGGGTATGATATTGTTTTGAATTGAAATCTTTATTTAGCTTAATCTACTTTCTTAGGTTTTGCAATTCCTATCCAAATTGTTTGTGTTTTTGTTTCTGCTAGGATATTTTTGACTAAATATTCTTCTGGAGGCAGTATTTTAGCATTTGGAAAATCTTTGAGATATGTCTCTAATTCTTTTTTTGAAAAAGCAAAAATGATTCCACCATTTGTTTTAAAGTCATTTAAATCTAAGTTTGGATTTTTGTTTGGGTTCATTTCAACAAACGTTTTGGGGCGCAATGTTCCTTGCGGATGATACATGGCAACATTCCCTGCGAGCCACATATCTCCTCCAACAAACAAGAGAGGTTCTTTTCCCCAGAGTTTATAGTTATTTTCTGCCAGTTCTCGTCCTGGGAAGTGGCTGCGTTTGCTTATATGAAAGAGTGTTATACCGATATAACTAACGAGGACTAAGGTTATAAATATGCTCAGAAACCATTTTGATGTTTTTGTAATTTGAATATTAAAATAAGTAAAGAAGAAAAGAGGAAATAGTCCGAATAAAGGGACTCCCCACATTGTTTTTAATTTCATTCCAAAAAGAATAGCAGGGAGAAGCGTGAGGACTAAAGGTGCGAGTGTCATCCAAACTATAAAGCGGTGTTCTTCTGAAAAATACTTTTGTCTTTTGGGTTTCATTGTGAAAATAGTTAGAAGCAGACCAAAGACTGTTCCAATTTGCCCAACAAAAAATATAATCGGATATTTGATATGATTTAAAATAGAATAAGCGTCTTTTGTTGCACGATTCATAGCGTAGGTAATTGTTATAAAATCTGTGTTTATCATCCAAATGAAATGGGGAATGAAAAGCCCTAAAAATGCAATTCCAGCTGGGATAATCCGCCAAGAAAATAAAAATCCACGTCCTTTTTTTGTAAAAATCATATAGAAAAGACAGGCAACAAGAAAGACGCCAGCAATGTATTTTGTTAGCATGGCTAAAGCGCAAAAGATTCCGAATAAAATCGCGGAATATGTTTTCCTTTCAAAGATAGATTCATAGAAGAAGTAAAAAAGAGCTGGAACAAGTCCAAGAAGAAGAATGTTTACATTAAATTCAGGTGAAAAGAAAGAATACGAAAGAACACCTTCTAGAAGAAGAACAGACCAAAATTCTTTCTGAGGATTTTGTAAAACCTTTTTAGCGAGTTTCCAAATAAAGAAAAAACCGAATCCAATAACAATTTGACTCAGAAGATATATCGAAAGATCTGGCGGAAGAATTTGGTAGCTCCAATCTGCTAGCCAACCTGAAAGAGGCGGGTGTTTATCAAAACCCCATCCGCCATTATACCCCCAAAGAATAGCTTCGATAGAATCAAGGGGTGCATTTTGTCTCAGGAGTGGGAGGAATGTCCAAATCGTCATGTGTGTGAAGAGAAATGCTAAAAACATGGTGTTATCCTTTTATGAAAGTACGGCGTCATTTAAGTGAAACTGAATTGTTTTGTTGCCTTGCCAAATATTAATACGCATATATCCTGCAAGGTCAAATTTAGATCCGACGTGTGTTAGAAGTGTTTTGCCAACTTCAGACCCAGCCATGCCAAAAGCAAGAACGACAAGGCTATTTCCATTGCTTGCACGGAAAAAAGATTTGAGATGTCCTGTTCCGAAAACCATTACTTTTGTGAGTTGGGCATTTTTAAGCATAAAAATTGGCTCAGGGTTTCCCATCCCAAAAGGTTCAATGTGAGATAGTTTATCAGCAAGTTCAAATGAAAGTGCGCCAGCATCTAGAACGGCATCAAGATTCAATATTTGTAAAAGAGGTTCGCCCCCGAGAATTTGATTCATTTCTTCTTTCATAAATTCTCTCAGTGCAGGGAGTTTTTCTTCGCGACAACTAAAACCAACTGCCATCATGTGCCCGCCACCTTCAGTAATAATATCTTTTTCTTTCGCTTTCATAATAAGACGTCCAAGGTCAACGCCTGGAATAGAGCGTCCTGATCCATTTACATTGCCATCTTCATCAATCATAGCTGCGAGAGTTGGTTTTCCATAACGTTCTTTGAGACGTCCCGCAATAATTCCCATAACCCCTGGGTGCCAGTTTCGTTCTGCAACAAGTATAAAAGGAAGATCTTCTTTTTCGTTGTCTATAATGTCTTGAGATTGGACGAGGATCGCGCCTTCTATATCTTTGCGTGTTTCATTAAAATGATGGAGTTTTTCCGCAAGTTGTTCCGCAAGAAAATCATCTGTTGCTGTGAGGAGTTCAAATCCTGTGCGAGATTTTCCAACACGTCCGCCGGCATTAATCCGTGGGCCTAGAACAAATCCAAGATGATATTCTTTGAGAACGTTTGCTTTTCCAATATCAGCAAGTGCTTTAATTCCTTTGTTGTGGCGTTGATGCATGACTTTCAATCCACTCGTGACAAATGCACGATTTGCACCGATGAGAGGCACCATATCGCAGACCGTTCCAAGGGCAACAAGATCGAGGAATTGAATGAGGTTAACGGGGTCGATATTATTTTCTTGAAACCAGTTTGCGTCTTTGAGGAGTTTGTTTACCATTACAAGAAAAATAAAGACCATTCCAACTGCAGCGAAATGCGTATTCTCTCCACTTTCATCGAGACGTTTTGGATCGATAAGAGCATGTGCTTTTGGCAAAATAATTTGAGGTTCGTGGTGATCAATTACGACAACGTCTACACCTTTTTCTTGTGCAAAGGCGATAGGTTCATTTGCTGTGATCCCACAATCAACTGTGAGAATAAGTTGTGCATCGTTGTCTATGAACTTTTGAAAAATAGTTTTTGACGGACCATAGCCATCTTCTTCACGTTCAGGAATATGAAATTCTGATTTTTCATGTTTAATTGCAGAAAGATAATTATATAGAAGCGAGCTTGATGTGATGCCATCAACATCGTAGTCTCCAAAAACGGCAATCTTTTCTTTTTTTTCAATGGCAGAAACGAATCTTTTTGCGCCTTTCTCCATGTCAATAAAATCAGTCGGATTTGGCAGAAGGAGTTTTACTTTAGGATCAAGATATGTGGATGTTTCTTCAATATCTTTGCATCGTTGTGAAATAATGCGTGCGATAATTTCAGGGAGCTCAAATTGCAGTTTGATTTTTTGTGCGAGCGATTCACTGTAGTCTTTTAGACGCCATTTTTTACCGTTTAGTGAATTTTCTACCTGTATCATACTCTAACCTTTACTCATCGAGGGAAATTGATTCTGTTTGTGCAAATTTCCGTTTAGCACCCATGCGCCGTATCATTTATACGACTTGAGCTAAAATGAAAATTTTCCCTAAACATAACCGTTCGCTTTGCTCACTTCAATTTCGCTTTAATCGAAGTTTTCTTTTTATTTTTTACTTCACTGTTTTTTCATTAATTCTTATTTCAAGTTTTTCTTTTAATTCTTTAACAGTAATTATCTCTGAAAATCCTGAATCTTTTTGAACCGCGCAGGCATATTGATGGATTTCGGATGGAGTGAAATTTCCTATTTCAAACTCTCCAATCGCATCTTCTATATAATAGATTTTATATCCATGTTGAAATCCTTCTCGTGCTGTTGTGTCACAACAAAGGAATGAGCTGTAGCCACAAATGAAAAGTGTATCAATTTTGTTTTCTTGAAGAATTTTATGGAGATTTGTTTGCCAAAAAGATCCAGGGTAATGCTTGATAATTTTAACCTCAGTATTGTGTGGTTCAAATCCTGATATAAATTCAATGCCTTTTTCGTTTGGATTAAAATCTTCTGCTGTCGGATCAAGAGAGATATGTTGAATGTGAATTCGGAGGAAATTTTTTTGCCGTGCAAACTCAAGAATTTCTTTTATTTTAGGAAGTGTTTTTTGGATATTAGAAATTTCTAAAGCACCGCCTTTGTCGTAATCTTTTTGAACATCAATAATGAGTAAAGCTGGTTTCATCTTCAATACTCCAAGTAAATTTCAACTCTTTCGGAGAGTTGGGTGTTTTTTTTGCCATTACGATAGATGGGGGTGGATGTTGTTTTCGTGTAGAGTTTATTTGCTGGAATGTTTTTATTTTCAAAGAATGAAATGAGATTTGTGAGGCGTTGTTTGCTCACGTTTGTTTGATAAGCGATGAGGTGAATGTTTGCGTTATAAAGTTTTTGAAAACGGACAACTTCATCAAGATTTTCTTGATTCGAATAGGTCGTCGACCCTGTTGGGAAGTAAATTGTTGTTGCAAAAAAGGTCAGTCTTTGAGCACTCGCGCGTTGCTGTTGACAGCCTTCAGGGGAATAGTTTTCTTGTGTACACGTTGTTTTTTTGTTTATCTGGCTACACCCTAAAATACCGAACACGAGTGCGTATAAAATTATCCGCACATTCATTTCTCTACTCTTATCATTCTTTAATTCTTTGAATTGAGTATAGAAGAAAAAATCTCAGGATTCAATCTTTTCTTTCAGGCGCTGAATTTCCTTTTGAAGATCTTGAAGCATTTGCCAATCTTCGCGGGCTGATGTTTGCGAGAAGCGTTGTTGAACTTCAGACTTTTCCAATATCATTGCTTGGAGTGATTGGTTGAGTATAATTTTTTCAAGTTTTATTTGAATAGTTTCTTCTGTAAGTTTTTCCATTGTTTGAAAAATCCGAAATGGCGTGATTGTTTTTTCTTCTTCATCTGTGAGAGGTATCATTTGAGATAGTTTTTGTAGAATGACTAAAATATCTTTTTTCTGGATCAGGTTAATTAATTTTTCTTCCCATTCTAAAAAGAGTTGTGGGTATAAAATAAGGAGATGTATGACTTCTCTTTCCTCTGACGTATTTAGTGGGATATCACGAGAATGTGTTTTTTTAGAGTGGTTTCGGAAAGCTTGCCAGAGTTTGTTTTTGAAGTCTCGAATCAAGTGCATGCGCAGGACAGGATCCGGGATTTTATTATAGATTTCTGTAAGTTCTTTTTCAATCCGTGCATGGTCTTCAGGATGTGTATCTGTGTGAGGAGAATAGGTCGACTCCCAAAGCGCATCCGATAAAGACAATGAATTTTTAAGGAGAGATTCAAATTTTTCTTTTCCATGGGGCATTTTTAACAAATCATCTGGATCCATGTTTTGTGGGAGGAATGCTATGTGGAGTGTTTTGCCACTTTGAAGGAGTGGAATAGCAATGTTTAATGCGCGGAGTCCTGCTTTTTTCCCTGCGGAATCGCCGTCAAAACATAAAATAGGGGCTTCTGCCATTTTCCATAAATGGCGTAGATGATGTTCTGTCAGTGCTGTACCAAGTGTTGCCATCGCCGTTGTAAATCCAAACTGATGTAAGGTAATGACATCGATTTGACCTTCACAAAGCAAAGCATGATTGTTTTTAAAAGCATTCTCTCGGGCTTGATAAAGACCATAAAGTGTTTCGCGCTTGTGAAAGAGTTCTGTTTCAGGTGTGTTTAGGTATTTGGGTTCGCCAGCTCCGAGAATGCGTCCTGAAAATGCTAGGATCGATCCTTTGCGGTTTTGAATTGGAAAAATAATTCGGTTTTTAAGGTAGGCATACATTTTGGAAGAGCCATCGTATTTTCGAAAAAGACCCGCTTGAACGAGATCTGAGTCAGGGATGTTTTGTTTTTGCAAAATTGTATAAAGTTCCTCTGAATCTGGTGCGTATCCAATCCGAAAGTTTTCAATTGTTTCCCATGTGAGTTTGCGATTTTCAAGAAGGTATGTCAGTGCTTCCTTGCCTTCTTCTGAACGGAGTTTTGCTTCGTAAAATCCTGTTGCTAATTCTGTAATGTCGAATAATGATTTACGTTTTTGAATCTGTTTTTTTTCTGTTGGTGTTTGTTGCGGAAGCTCGAGACCTGTGCTTTCTGCAAGTTGTTTGATGGCTTCGTAGAAAGAAAGGTTTTCTGTTTCCATGACAAATTTTATAGCATCACCATGGGCATGACAGCCGAAACAGTGGTATGTTCCACGAGATTCGTCTACTTTGAAAGAGGGGGTTTTTTCACCATGGAAAGGACAGCATCCCCATTGGTCGCGTCCTTTTCTTTTAAGACTCACGCGACGTCCGACAATATTTGTGATATTGAGGCGGTTGCGGAGTTCTTCTAAAAAGCGGACAAAATCTGACATGGTATTCATTCTAGATTGAAAAAATGTAAAAAGAAAGGCCAAAGGTGACCCATTAAAGTTTCATGAGCTGCTTTCTTTCGAATCTGACTCGCTGTGAAACCGCCTGTCCACCCTTGGTCTTGTGAATATAAGTCACATCACCCTATAAATCAAGTTATTTACCTGGGTATTTTGCATTAATTTGTTTCATGCAACTTTCGGCATTTGCGTAAGTTAAAGAACCTGTGTCTTTAATATCCGTAATTAATTCACAGACTGTTTTGTGGGTTTCAGATTTGATTCTTTCCGCAAGATCTGTTGTTTTGCTTTTTTCTATTCCGCATGTCTTGTTTAAGAAGCGGGATAATTTTG
>JAFGXE010000054.1 GCA_016936785.1 Alphaproteobacteria bacterium | reverse complement strand
TTTTACGTATTCTACTCATTTTTGATCTCCTTTTTGATCTAAATTAGTAGCTTAACACACTGTCCGAATTTTTGGGACCACCTCTGAAATTTATCATCTAAGTACAGCCCTACGTTTAGAGATCGCCAAACATTTTGGGCACAATCACTCTTTATTAAATTATTTGGCGCCAGCTTGTTATACAGGAAAATGTATTGAAGGATCTCGCTATTGTGGGCGTTCTTTATCAACACAAGCTAAAGAGGATTTTTTTCTAGACCGACAAATTTAATATACTTACAAACATGTGTTTGTAAGTATATTTAATTACTTTTAGATTAAGTTATGCCTTTTTTGATGTTTCATCGTCTTCTCAGACTTTCTTGTGATATCTACAACCATTTCTTCTTTTTTAAAACCATCAAAATAATCACAAAGATACAAAGCAAAATCCCGGCAACGGCTGTGAAAGAAAGCGGGTGGTTTGCATATGGAATCCCAGATACATTCATGCCAAACAAGCCCGTAATAAACGTAATTGGCAAGAAAAGAGCCGCCACAACGGATAGAACATAATTCTGCGTATTTAATTGATTATTTAACTTGGCGTTCATCTCATCATGCACAACAACCGCACGGGACCGAATATTTTCTAAAAGACTGAGCGTGTTTTCCATCATATGAAAATATTCCAACAAATGTTTCCGTTGTATTTTTGTTAAAAAAGAATACTTCCCCGATCCCAGCGTATATAATGTTCGAGATTGCGGTAACATCTGACTCCGCAATATAAGAGAAACACGTCGAATGTTGGATAAATCATCAGCTGTATCCATGTCCATTTTATCAAAAAACACATCTTCTATTTTTTCTAGCTTATCTTCCAATTTTTCAACCGCCACATCCAATCTCTTTGTCATTCCTTGGATAAGCGCAATTAAAAAATCACCTGGCGTCTTCGGATAGTTGGCCCCCGATTCAAAACTAGATTGAATATCCGCCATCGATTTAATGACTTCATCATTGAGCGTAATCACCATATGATCTTCGATCCAAAGCTTAATAGAAATCGTTTCTTCTATATTTTTTTTCGGATTGAAGTTTAATCCCCGTAAAATAATTAGGGTTCCTTTTTTATAGTCCGTTACGCGCGATATCGACTTAAATTTAAGCAGTGAATCAATAAGCAACGCCTCCAACGCTGTATTTTTCTTTAAAAAATCGTGGGCATTTTTAGTGTTATTTTTCAAACACGCCCACATATAGCCTTTGGGTGATTTTTGAATTTTATTATTTGTAACGTTTTCCGTCTTTTTTACAGACGATGGGGTAACATTAAAAATATCCATGATCGTATTCTCTCCAGATTAAAACTCTATACGGATACTAGTCTCGATCTCAAACTCTTTCAAGTAAAATAAACGCTTGTTTTAAAAGGAAACACCCTAAGGAATAGAGCGAATTTTGATTTTGTCTGCATTAATATTTTTATTTGCATTTTAAAAATATGTGATATAATAAACGCGGAAGATGAGTGTGTTTTTATCTCTCGTTTTTTAACCGACCAAGAAAACGACGAAACAACTTTGTATCTTCCAATGGTCGTTAACTTTTTTAATTAAAGAGGTATAAAAATGGCTACTAAAAAACCAACAAAAAAACCAACAGTAAAAAAACCAACTAAACGTTCTTAATTTTTAAATATGTTTTTACCTGCCATCATTTGTATCTTGTTGGTAGGTATTTTTAGCTTTCAGCAATAAAGGGACACCCATGAATAACGAACTATTATTGGAAGACATCGCGTTTAATCTTTTCTTCTTCTCTGGCGAGAATGACGACGATTTTGAAGATGATGATTTTGAAGACGATGATTTTGATGAAGTAAATAATGACGATGATTTTGACTTACCAGAAGAAGACTATTAGTCCAATTCTGTTAAATCTCTGTTTGCCTTTGTGCAAAAATCCTTAAAAATAACCTTTTATAACGCCCTTTCTTGGGCGTTTTTTTGTGCGTCCTATCCAACATCATCAAAAAGCATTTTTATTTTAGTTTTTTTGAAAGAACATAATTTCTGGATAAAAATGAGCTCAAAATTTATTCTATGCCCCCGTTACTTTTTAAGACAATCCGTTCTATGGAAAATAAATTTGACATATTGTATAAATTGATCTAGCTTAAAAATTAGATAGGACGCAAAACAACATAATTTTGAATTTTTTATAAACCCGATTATCACCCCTAAAAAAAGACATGATACGAAGGACTGAAATTATGAACTATTTCGCAAAAAACTATACGGAGGCCCGCCAAAAATTTTGCGAATGCGCTGAAAGCGTTGGCGCTAAACACACCTATTTCAAACATCCCCTTAAAGGAAAAACAGGAGAAGACCTTTATTGTGATATTGCCACTATTGGAGAAAAAAACAGCAACCTCACTATTTTTACAACTTCAGGAATCCATGGCGTTGAAGGATATATTGGTTCTACTGTTCAATCTCGATGGTTGCAAAAAGATATCATTAAAAAAGCTGTAAAAACAACATTTCATTTGTACATATGCATGCTCTTAACCCTTGGGGATTTTCATAATTCTTTTTGATATCCACTCCACAAGAATCCCTTGTGGGGACTTAACATTTGATCGGCTAAAGCCAAAACTTCCGTCTCTTCTCCATTCTCAAAAGCCTTTTTAAAAACGGTCTCATATTTAACAGCCAATTCAGGATAGTTCATCTCAAGAAATTGAAAGATTTTTTTTCCTTCCCCGCTCCACTTTCTATTTACCCGTAAATAAAAATCAGCCAGTGATTCCATCAGGTTTGCCAATGCAATATATTGAAAAATTTTACGATTACTTCCCTGTAAGTCCGCTAGACTGTTTGTAATCGCCAGGCGTAGTTCTTCTTCTTTTGCCTCTGTTATTTTCAGCGGTCCTTCGGCCAACTTCGCCTGCACTTCATCTCGTATTTTTTTACCAAAAGAATTGTTTTGAGGATATAAAACACTGTCTGCAATAATCATCATTGTTTCACAATGCCCCTCCTGCGTTTCTTTGTCTAATCGTGCTATTAAACTTTCTGTGTTTTCACAATAGGCATCTATAGGGCATTTTTTATAAGCGATATTTTCTTTATATGGCGTAGGTAGATCTTCTGGATGATAGACGGTAATCATATCTAAATCGGATAAATATAGACCCGAGATATTATTGTTTTTCTGACGAATAATAGATCCTCCAATAAATCCTAATATTGCATTAAGATGTTTTTTGTTTAGATAATCTTGACCTATTTGGATATATTCGTGACGAGTCATGTGTTCCTTAGACGGATCTACGATCTTGGGCGTACCATTGGGATCGAAATGCTGAGCGAATAGGTTTTTATCTTTCTCGCAAACCTTATCTGCTGCCTTTATTATTTGAAAGAAGACTGCTTTTTGTTCTGGACTCAGGTTTTGTATTTTCCGTAGGGGAGAGAGACAATGTTCTTCCATTAAATTATTCCTTTATTTTTTATATACCCAAGCTTGTCTTTATTAAACATCAATTGAAACCAAAATCATGTGTGTTTTGATTTGTATATACACCTCTTGTTTCAAAACCACAAGAATGTTTTAAAACCATTTAATGCATCCGTGAAGGATGGTGTTTGGGATAAAAGAAATACCGCAATCATATATTCCTGTTAAAGATTATAATCGTGCGGTATTTATTTCACCTGCTGCGTAACCACCACAATGGATAGATCACCCAGAAGAAAAACAAAATCCATAAAATGTGGATTGACTACATTTCGATAATTCCGTCTTTCTTTTTCTTTATAAAACGGATATACCCGTCTCTTTCTGTCTTTTTCATAATACATGGTTATTTAATTAGGATTTCTGAGCCCACTTCCAAAGGGCTTCTACAATGTCGCTAACAGTTCCTCCTCCGATCGCAAGAAAGAGAGTTACAACTATTGCAACCATGATTTTAAAAGCTTTTCTCATATTTATTAGTTTTAATTAGAATTTTGCCCTGATCCTAAAAAAGAAACCCGTTTCTGTCAATATTATCTTTTATATTTATTTTCAGAATCGCTTTCTCCCTTTGGTCGTCGAACCAGTTCGTTTTATTCACTGTTCTAATCTGTCTTGGACATTCCATAAAAAAAATCCCCCGATGGGGAATTGTTTTATGGCGTGCCCGGACTCGAACCGTCGGCCTCCTGCGTGACAGGCTTATTTATCTTATAAAATTCAATAAACGATTTCAGGGGTTTAAAGAAAGACCTCTCTTTTCATCATTTGTGATTTATTGTCTTTTTTTAAAACGAAATGTCCCATGAGTGTCCCACAAAAAAAAGAGACATGAACTAATCTGGTCTCTTTTTCCGCACTATAAGTTTATTTAGTTTTAAAGAAGCTGGGATTTTCAGTAAATATTTTTTCTACCTCTTCACCCCAATCACCGTCTGGAAACGCTTTTACTAGATGCATTAGGTCATTATCTAGCATTATATGCGTATCTCCTAACTTACGAATTAAGGTTTTATCTCCGGCATCGTACTTTTCCCTTATTTCTTTATGTTTGTTAAAACTTTTAATAAAGTATTTTTTTGCA
>JAFGXE010000053.1 GCA_016936785.1 Alphaproteobacteria bacterium | reverse complement strand
TTTTACGTATTCTACTCATTTTTGATCTCCTTTTTGATCTAAATTAGTAGCTTAACACACTGTCCGAATTTTTGGGACCACCTCTTTTGTTTACGATTATACAGATGAAAATGGACAAATCCTCTTCCAAATATGCAGATGGGACAATCATCCCAAGAGCGAAAAATCAAAAGAAATTTTTCCATTTTGCGATGGTGAGTTTAAAGGATACGAAGGGACTCCCTCGCTTTATCGCCTCCCCGAAATCCTGAATAACCCAGCGAAAACGGTTTTAATTGTCGAAGGCGAAAAGACCGTGGAAAAAGCGCAAATCTTGTTTCCCGAATATATCGTCACAACATCTAGTTTTGGATCAAATTCCTATAAAAAAACGGATTGGACACCATTAAAAGATCGAAATCTGGTTATATGGCCTGATAATGATGAGCATGGAAAAAAGTATGCCAAAAATGTTACTCAGATTCTTAATGATATGGGTGCAAAAAACACGAAAATTGTCGACATACCCGAAGATTTTCCTGAAAAATGGGATTTGGCTGATGAAATTCCTGAAGGATATCGTTTTAAAGATATTCAGTCTCTTCTTGAAACCGCGAAAGAAAAGGATATTCGAGATCTTGGATTTCTAAAATCTATTTCCGAAGAAGATCTTCTTTCAATGGAAATCCCACCGCGGGAGTATCTTTTAAAGCCCATCATTTCAGAAAAAAGTTTGAACATGGTTTTCGCACAAAGAGGCATAGGGAAAACTTGGTTTTCGTTATCTTTAGCTCATGCGTTGGCAACAGGTGGAAAATTCCTTGAATGGGAAGCAGTTCGTGAAGTGAAAGTTTTGTATATTGACGGCGAAATGCCGTTAAAAACTCTTCAAGAGAGGCTTCAAACAATTTCTGACTTAGAAGGAGGATCGACCAAGAACTTGAAAATTCTATCGGCGGACTATCATCTCGATGGGATTCCTCCAATAACAACCGAAGAAGCGAATACTCTTCTTGAAGATCACATCCAATGGGCGGAATTTGTTATTCTGGACAACCTTGCAACTCTTTACCCGACCACTCAGCAAAATGAAGTGGAAGGCTGGCTTCCTATTCAAGAATGGTTGCTAGCCATGAGGCGCGCTGGTAAATCCGTCCTCCTTGTTCATCATTCAGGAAAGAATGGCGGACAACGGGGAACTTCCGCAAAAGAAGATATTTTGGACTTGAGTTTAGAACTTAAAAAACCTGCTGATTACACGGCAAAAAACGGTGCAATGTTTGAAATTCATTTTTCAAAAGCACGGGGTGTCTTTGGAAATGACGCAGAACCCTTTATTGCTCAACTCACGCAAAAAGGCTGGCAAGTCAGAGAAATTGAAAATAAAACGGTTTTAGCCCATAAGCTTGTAGCAGAAGGACTGACCCAGCGAGAAATAGCTGAAAAACTGAATACTTCACCGTCTTCTGTGAACCGAATGCTTCAGGAGAAACCGAAGATATTTAAGAATCAAGAAAATATGAATATTATTTAGAAGCTTTGTTTCATGTTTCATTCTCTAAGGTTTGAAACATGAAACAATAAAAATTAATATATTGACATTCTAAAAGATATTTTCTATATATAAAGCTCATTTTATATATTAACACTAAAAAATTAAAGAATGTTTAAAGTTAAGGCAACAACACAGAACGGAAACCCCATAAACGGGGAAGTGCGGCACAAGTTGACGAAAAATGGGAAACTTTTTATCGACTTTGACCACAGACCTAAAATAATCAAAAAAATGAATATTGAGGTCGAAGTTGAAATTCCAGGAAATAAATTTAACCTGGATCTTAAAATTCAAGATGTTGAAGCATCTTTCCCGTGTCGAGAAATTGAAAGTCGCATTGTCGATTAAATGCAAGCCCTTGTAGCAATACAGGGGCTTGTTTTCTTCTTGATTTTTCTATAAATCAGTGTAAAGTTATTTCTGAGCTTATAAAAAGGCTTGGTGGTTTGATAGCCATCTGTTAGAAGCGGTCGCCGGCACCGTTATTGCCGTATTTCAGTCTCTGGACTGGGATACGGTGCTAGATGTCCAAGGTCTTTTGACCCAAAAAGCATCTGTAGCCAACTTCTAATGGTTCTATCAAATCCCAGTCCGCCTTTCTTTTAAGCGGACTTTTTCTTTATAAAAACAAAAGGGATAGAAATGAAAAAAACATTACTTTTAGCGGTGTCAACCTTGGCACTTTCTGCAACAATTGCACATGCTCGGTGCGACTATCCTGATGACCTAGATTCAGCTGGTCGGAGATGTGGTGGAAGAGCTGCAAGTGTCAGACCAGGTGGACGACTTGGAGGAAATGGGCAGTATCAAGATAGTTATGGACGAGATAGAATTTATGGAAAAGATAATGATCCATACGATCGATCTTATAATTCAGGAAATAATTACAACTCAAATCAATACAATCAAGGTCGGAATGGTCTTTATCAATGATGAAACACCTTTTTATATTCCTTCTGTTGTTTGGATGTTCCTCATTTGAGGTTATAAACTTTGACCAGGTTAAGGTTATTAGAGTTTATGATGGAGACACTGTTTTTGTAAATCTAAACTG
>JAFGXE010000052.1 GCA_016936785.1 Alphaproteobacteria bacterium | reverse complement strand
CTGTGAAACCGCCTGTCCACCCTTGGCCTTGTGAATATAAGTCATATCACCCTATAAATCAAGTTATTTACCTGGGTATTTTGTATTAATTTGTTTCATACAACTTTCGGCATTTGCGTGAGTTAAAGAACCTGTGTCTTTAATATCCTTAATCAATTCGCAAACTGTTTTATGGGTTTCAGATTTGATTCTCTCCGCAAGATCTGTTGTTTTGCTTTTTTCTATTCCGCATGTCTTGTTTAAGAAGCGGGATAATTTTGTGAGTTGCGTTTCAATGACAGCGCCCGTTGCGCCACCAATGACAGCGCCACCGCCTGCTCGAAGAACAGTTCCTGTGACGCGTTTTTTGTAGTATTTTTCAAAGAGTTCTTTATGGCATTTGTAGTCGCCGGCTTTAACAAATGCTGTTTCAAGAACATCGCCATCTTTTTTCTTTTTAAGCGTAATTTCAAATTCACATTCATTTGTTGTTGTGTCATATTTTCCCCCCATAGCCGTACACTTATTGTAGCGCAAGAGTGCGTCATTTCGTGCTTTGACATCCATTCCTTGGCAACTTGAATCTGTCATATTTTGAAGTGAAATTACTTTACAGTTGCCATCGGTGCTTCCTGAACATTTTGTGATTGTTTGACTAAATGCTGTTTTATAACATCCTGTCATTGTTGTCAGAGGTGGAAAACTATAATCAATTGAGAAAGAATCTTTCCACTCAGCGAGGGCGCGATCATTTAAATAGCAAGATGGTTTCTTTGCTGGAATAAGTCCAAGGAGTAAACCGCTTACGCCACCAATTGCTGCACCTTCTTTCCATTTCTCTTTGACGTCAATGTAGATGCCACTTGTTTCATAAGGGTGATCTGTGAGGTACGTTCCAGAGCAGTCACCATCTGGATCTATGCCTGGACAAGTTGTTTCAGACACGCTGTTTGCAGTCATTTTTATGAATTCATCATGGTTATAATATGTTCCATTGTGATAACAACGTTCATTTGTGCTTTTGCAGATATCTACACCAGGATTATCGTTTCCGCATTCGAAGAAAGTACTTGATTGCTCGAGTTCATGCCAAAGTGCAACTTTACGTGAAACGCCTGTTTTTGAATCGATACAACAAATATTGATAGATTTTCTTTCTGATAAACAGAGACTATCTTCAACAATCCAGTCAATTTCTGTTGCACCTGTAAATTCTTTGTTGTTTATGACGCAACCTTTAATGTCGCTCCCTTGTGAATTGGGGCTACAAACAGCTTGGCATGTTTTAGCCCTGTTTATGTCTTTTAAAAAGTAATTATTTTCAAGCTCCATCTGGAATGAAGTCCCATCCGTTTTTTTACAGCAGATTTTATAGTTTGTTGTTCTTTGAGGGCAATATTTTGCAATTGCGGTTTCACCCATGTTATCAAAATCAGCTTCACTGAAATTGTCTGCCCCATTTTTTGTTAAAACAGCACTTCCTTTTTGAATATGACATTTTGTTGAATCTATTGACCATCCGCAGGTTTGAGAACAGTTGTATTTTCCTGAAGATTCAGATATATCCATGAGTTTTTTTTCTGCAGTGATGACATTTTCACAGCAGATTTGTTTTGCTTGTAAATTTCCTGAAAAAAATAGAACTAAGGCGAATAGAAAAAGTTTCATGATTTCTCCTCTCTGAAAGATTTGATTCAAATATTAAAGAGATTATTTCTGTGAATCAAGAAATTAAATCAAAAAAGTTTTTTTCATCAAGGATTTGAACTTTTAGGTCTGTTGCTGTTCTAAGCTTTGATCCTGGGTTTTCACCAACGATAAGAAAATCTGTATTTTTTGAGAGGCTGGATGAGATCTTTGCACCATGTTTTTGAAGAAGCTCTCTTGCTTCTTCTCGGGACATCTTTTCGAGTGTCCCGGTTAAAACAATGCGCTTATTTGTGAAGGTTGATTGAGTGATTTCTTTTTGAGCAAGTGGTGTAATTTTTAATATTTCATTTAGTTTTTGAATTAAAGATCGTGTTTTCGGATGGGTGAGATATGTTTTTATTTCGTGTGCGATATTTTCGCCAACACCATCAATTTGAGTGAGGTCGTTTTCTGATTCATTCTCAAGGTCTGAGAGTGTTGAATATTTCTGCGCGAGTGTTTCAGAAAGAACAATTCCAACTTGTGGAATTCCAAGAGAATAAAGAAAACGGTCAAAAGAAATTGTCTTATGGGACTCAATTGCAGAAAGTAAATTTTCTGTTGATTTTTCACCAAACCCATCGAGGTTTTCGAGCGCATCTTTGTGTTCTTTTAGTAAAAAGATATCTGCTGGATCATTGAGCCACCCTTTTTCGATAAACAATTCAATTTGTTTTTCACCAAAGCCTTCAATGTTAAAGGCTTTTCGAGAAACAAAGTGCTTCAGATGTTCACGGATTTGAGCAGGACAGAAAAATCCTCCTGTGCAAACGCGTGCGACTTGGTCATCTTGCTTAACTACCGGTGCCCCACAAACAGGGCAAGTTGTTGGATATATAAAAGGGATACTATTTTTGAGGCGTTTTTCAAGAATGACTTTAAGTACTTTTGGGATAACATCACCTGAGCGTTCAACAAGTAATGTGTCTCCAATGCGAATATCTTTGCGGGCAATTTCATCTGCATTGTGT
>JAFGXE010000003.1 GCA_016936785.1 Alphaproteobacteria bacterium | reverse complement strand
TTTGCAGACGACACCGTTTATATGGAGAAATTCCTCACAAACCCAAAACATATTGAGGTTCAAGTTTTTGGAGACACCCATGGCAATGCCGTTGCATTCGGAGAACGCGATTGTTCTGTTCAACGAAACAATCAAAAAGTAATTGAAGAATGTGAAGCCTCTGCGCTTACACCTGAAACACGTAAATACATCCTTGATGTCGCACAAAAAGCGACCGCGAAAATTGGCTATGCAAACGCAGGAACAATTGAATTCCTCTTTGAGGATAACAAATTCTATTTCATGGAAATGAATACGCGCCTTCAAGTGGAACATCCCGTAACGGAAGAAGTTTATGGTGTTGATCTTGTAAAAGAACAAATCCGAATCGCAAATGGCGAAGCACTTGGGTATAATCAAAAAGATCTTTCTGCGAACGGCGCCGCCATTGAGTGCCGTATCAATGCGGAAGATCCGAAAACATTTATTCCAAATGCAGGTCGCATTAAAGAATTCTCAGCGCCCTCTGGCCCAGGAATTCGCTTCGATTCGTTTATATATGATGATTATATGGTTCCTCCAACATACGACAGCATGATTGGAAAATTAATTGTTCATGGAAAAGACCGCAAAGATGCCATTCAAAAAACATTAAAAGCATTAGAGAATCTAACAATTCAAGGGATTAAAACAAACATCCCACTTCACAAAGAGATTCTCTCTCACCCAGACTTTGTCAAAGGCGACTTTACAATCCACTGGTTAGAGAAATTTATGAAAGAAAATAAATAAAATCCTTTTGTTATTCCGAACTTGATTCGGAATCTAGACGATTAAAAAAGAGCCTTTCGGCTCTTTTTTCTTGACTTTAAATACCAAAATAGTACCTTATAAAAATTATTAATTAATTAAAATTATACAAAGATGAAGAAATTATTATTGTTAACATTTGGCCTATTTCTCGGGCTAACACTATCTGCTCAAACCGATTCATTAAGGATCGACTCACTCATCCAGAATGAATATCATCGGGCACAAAAAGAAATAGTAAAAATAGAAAACAAAAACAAAAAATTAGTAACTAATAAAGAAGGGTTCTACACAATTCAATATAAACCCATGATGTGGGAAGAAATTGAACAAATAAATGCTCTTTATAAAATAAATGAAATATTTTATGCCTACAGAAAAGGAGAAATAATGCAAGAAAATGCTTTAAAAAAAATTAAATCTCTCTATGATTTCGCATATAATTTACGTTTTTATAATCTAGCAAACCCTTACTAAAAAAGAGCCTTTCGGCTCTTTTTTAAATCCCTAAAATCTTCTTAATCTTTTTAATTTTGTCTTCACCCATCGGAGGTATTTTCTCCGTAAGGTAATCTTGGAGACCCTTTAAGAAAGGTGTTTTTGCATCTTTAGACGCATTCATAACCTGAACACTTTCACGACGCCAGTTGGATTTGACATCATCAAGATTTGAAATTGTTCCCTTAGTCAAACAAACAATTGCCTCAATTGATTCTCCGTCTAACACATCAATTAGAAGCTTCTTTAAAGAACGCCGTGCTTCAATGACTTTTTGAACAGGAGATTCAATTGCACCATGCGGGCTTGTCCACATCGCCGGCATGCCATCAAGAACTGTTTCATCCACAACCCAATCAGTCGCCTGATCAAGAAATTCACCTACAATAATTTTATGCTGTCCAAGTGCTAAAAGCGCCACACCCTGTTCGCCAATTTTAATATCCTCAAAAACATGATATCCCTTAGACACAAAATTCTTACCCAATGAAGAAAGCTTTTTTTTCAAAGGTTCTTTTTTATCTTCGGTTGACTCATCTTTCTTTTGATGATGTTTATCCAGACGCGCAAGAATATCATCTAAACGGTCTGATTTTTGAGGTTCTGATTTTTCTTTCACAGCATGAGTATGATGTGTTGCCTCATGATGACGCTCGGAGACAACTTCAGTATGAGGAGGCAAATCTTGTTCATTTATTTTTTTCTCTTCAACAGCTTTTTCTTTATGTTTTAAATACGCCTCAGCTTCTGATTCAACGCGCCGAGAAAAAATTTCAGTAGGGAAATCACCATTTGTTAATGTGCTTGAAAGAATCTGCTTTTTCACTACTTTTTGTTGTTGTTTTGTTTCTTTACTTTCTTCACGCTTTTCTTTCCAAACACGATGCAAGTCGTAAAAAGGGAATAGCACACGTAAAACTATAGAAAAGAAATGGATGACTTTCTTTTCTGTACTTGGAAAAAGTAGAAATGCCCAAGAGGCTAAAAAGATTGGCAGAGCGCTCACTAAAAATAGAACAAAAACCCATTCTTGGAATGTATTAACAATCCAACCTTTTTCCCAAGCAGAAACGAGTTTTCCCCAATGACGCCCGTTGATAATATCAAAATTCCAGCGATTAAGAGCGACAAAACGGTAAATAAATGAAAAGACGAAAAACCAAAGAATTCCGACGCTAATTGTTTTAGAAAGATTTAAGATCTTTTTATACATAAGAAAAACATAACACTTTAAAATCTATTTGTCAAGATTAATATTATTCGTTTTAGGATTTATTTCTACGGTCCCGAATAAATTCAACCGCTTGAAAAAATAATTGAAAATTGAGGCTCAAAAATGAAAAAAGTTCTGTTGTTATTTGTTTCGAGGATATATACTCATGGCTATGAAGAAATGGCATTTATTCGTTGGATTATTTTTTCTTGGGAGCCTTGCAACATACGGGTTTGCGCCTGATTACTTCCTTTGGGGAGCACTTGCTTCATTTTTCGCACTCATTTATTTTTTAGACACCGCAAAAACACCCAGAGAATCATTTGCAATAGGGCATCTTTTTGGGGCGGGATATTTCGTTTTTGGTCTCGCATGGATTACAAACGCACTTCAAGTTGACGCTTACACTTACACCCATTTCGGCTGGCTTATTCCGATTTTTTACCTCGGATGCGGACTTTTCATGGGGTTATTTTTCTCCCTTCCATCCTATCTTTCACGGAAGTATGGCAAAACAAAAAAAATAGAACTCTTTATTTTACTCTTCACCCTGTTTGAATGGTCGCGCGAATGGATTTTCACAGGCCTCCCCTGGAACAAACTCGGCGCTATCTGGCTTGAAACACCTCTCGTTATTCAAAGCGTTTCACTCTTTTGGACAACAGGCCTGAGTTCCATGACACTCTTGCTTATTTACGCTGTTTATATGTTAATTTTAAAAAAGAAATGGAAAACCCCTCTTGTTGTTATAGCACTATGGGTTGGGCTTATTTTTTATGGACACAGA
>JAFGXE010000051.1 GCA_016936785.1 Alphaproteobacteria bacterium | reverse complement strand
TCTTTCGCAAGTTGTGCAAATCCATGTGCTTCATCGATCGGATTCATGTCTGAACGCTGAAGGTTTTCAATTAAGGCAACTTCAAGAATTTCTCTGTCTGAGAAGTTTTTTATAAGAGCAGGTATTTCCATGAAGTTTGCGGCTTGTGCTGCGCGCCAACGACGTTCCCCTGCAATAAGTTCAAAGAGGTTGTTTGTGTTTTTTTTGCGACGCACAAGAATTGGTTGCAAGACGCCTTTTATTTCAACTGAGCGAATGAGATCTGCCATTTCCTCGTCATCAAAATGTTTGCGGGGTTGGTAAGGGTTTGGCGAAATATTCTGAACAGGGAGGTAGGTCACAGAGCCAGCCCCTTTTCGTGAAAGGAAAGTAAGAGAGCTTTCGATATCTTTCTCACTCATGAGATCAGACAAGCCTTTTCCTAAATTTGTTTTCTTTTCGTCACTCACCTTAAGCCACCTTTCTTTCTTCTTGTAGAGTTTCTCTTGTTAGAAATTCCGCAGAAAGTGCTAAATAGGCATCTGCACCTGCCGAATGAATATCATAAAGTAAAATTGGTTTTCCGTGTGATGGCGCTTCTGATAGACGGACATTTCTCGGAATGACCGTTTGATAAACTTTATCACCAAAACATGTTCTAACATCCTGGGAAACAAGTTCAGAAAGATTGTTGCGTCGATCATACATTGTTAGAACGACTCCCTCAATATCGAGGTCGGAATTGAGTTCGCGCTTAACAGATGAAATTGTTTGAATAAGATGATTTAATCCTTCTAAAGCAAAAAATTCACATTGTAGTGGAATCATCACGCGGTCTGATGCAACAAGTGCGTTCAATGTGAGTGTGCCGAGAGAAGGTGCGCAATCGATAATGATATAATCATAACGCGAACGCAGTGGATAAATAGCTTCTTGAAGGAGGTGATATGAATCTGCCCCTGAACCAATTTCAGCTTCTGTATTGACTAAATCTGTTGTTGCTGGAATAAGAGAAAGGTTGTCGACTTCTGTGCTGTAAATTGCATTTTGAATATAGGTGCGATTTAAAAGAACATCACTAATTGTTTCAACGCGTTTTGGTGTCGGACAACCCAATCCTGTTGAAGCGTTTCCTTGTGAATCAAGGTCAATAACGAGAACTTTTTTATTTGAAGCAGCGAGTGCAGTCGCAAGGTTAATGGCTGTTGTTGTTTTTCCAACGCCTCCTTTATGGTTTGCGATTGCAAGAACTTTTGCACGGTAAAGTGAAATGATATTATTCACAGGTTTTGTCCTTCCCTCTATTCTTCAAGATCGAATATAGCTGATTTAATTGACTCCGTCAAGAAGGAAGTCTATGTTTAAGAGCGAAAAAAATGGATTAATTATGCAGACGATTCAGAAGCTTTTTGAAGAACGACAAAACCAAGGTGTATTAAACGCAGATCTAAAGCATTTAATTGCTGGGTTTTTTGATTTTTCTCCCTCGGAATGGCTTTTAAAAAAAGAAAATGAAGCATCAAAAGAAGGGGTTATTCTGTTTCAGAAAGTTTTCCAAAAAGTTCAAAATGGCATGCCTGTTTACCGTGCCTTGGGATGGCGAGAATTTTATGGTCGTCGATTCTGTTTGAATGATGCGACACTGGAGCCTCGGCCAGATAGTGAAATACTTATTGAAGAAGTTCAAAAATCTTTTTTACCGCAACAATCTTTTTCTATTTTGGATTTGGGCACAGGGACGGGATGTTTACTTTTGACTCTTTTGGCAGAGTTTCCTTATGCGCATGGAGTGGGGGTTGATGTTTCCAAAGAAGCTTTGGTGTGTGCAAGCAAAAATTCAGAAACGCTGGGTTTGATAGATCGTGTGAAATTTATTGATGAAGATATGCGACAGT
This sequence comes from Alphaproteobacteria bacterium, assembly GCA_016936785.1. Classification (GTDB taxonomy): domain Bacteria; phylum Pseudomonadota; class Alphaproteobacteria; order Rs-D84; family NBLK01; genus JAFGXE01. The sequence goes on along the minus strand of JAFGXE010000051.1, from coordinate 1,888 downwards.
TTCAGACTCTCGAAAAGTTTGATCTTGTGATTTCAAATCCACCTTATATTGCTTCCGATAATTTGAAAACGCTGGATAAAGAGGTTCAAGAATTTGACCCTAAATTAGCGTTGGATGGCGGAGAAGATGGTCTTGAGTATTATCGTGTGATTGCGCAAAGTATAAGCAAATGGCTTAAGAAAGAAGGGCATCTCATTCTTGAAATTGGATACGATCAAGGTCAAACAATTCCACCGCTATTTGCGTTTCTTTCAAGTCCTAAAATTACTCAGGATTATGGGAAAAAAGATCGCGTGTTTAGTGCGACTTTTTCTGAACGAATTTAACGGCTGGGTGAAATACCTTTTTTCATTAACTCCTTGAAGAAAATGGTTGCTTTTTTTAGAGAAGAAAGGTAGGATGGCTTCCGCCGAGAAAGTAGAATGCCGTAAGGGGCTCCCTCCAGATCCATTCTCGCTTCATAGACTATCGGTATAATTTGCCAAAAAAGGAGAAAATATGGCACGTATTAATAGTGGTAAACGCCACAATCAAAAATATGGTCTTGACCGTCGTCAGGGCATTAACCTTTGGGGACGCGCAAAGTCACCCATTCATAAAAGAAAATATCCACAAGGTCAGCATGGACCAAATTTACGTCGTAAATTATCCGATTATGGAAAACAGCTCCATGCAAAGCAACGTTTGCGTTCATATTATGGTAATATTTCAGAAAAACGTTTTCGTCGTTATTATGATGATGCTGTGCGTCGCGCTGGTGGAACAATTGAAAATCTTATCGGTGGTCTTGAATCACGTTTGGATGCAGTTGTTTATCGTTCAAAATTTGTGCCAACCGTTTTCGGTGCACGTCAATTAGTCAGTCACGGACACATTCTTGTGAATGGCAGTCGTGTAACGATTCCATCTTACGCTGTAAAACCAGGAGATGTTATTACACTACGTGAAAAATCACGGAATGTCCCAATGGTTCTCGAAGGACTTGCTTCTTCAGAACGGGATTTTTGTGATTACATTACAGTTGATGTCAATAAATTTGAAGCACGGTTTGAACGTCTTCCTGCATTTGAAGAAGTTCCTTATCCTGTTGAAATGGATCCACAGTCTGTGGTCGAGTTCTACTCACGTCAGTAGAGTCAAGACCTCTCAGAAAAGAAGAGAAGAAGATCCCCGATTTTTATCGGGGACTTTTTTTATTTTTAGTTGGAATATTGATAAGGACCGGATCGCCGCTTACGCGAGAATGACAGAAAGAGAGATCCATAATATGAGATCCCGACCTGCGTCGGGATGACAAGAATCGAGTGTCATTCCAGCGAAGGCTGGAATCTCGTTAGTTTTAATACTGGATCACCGCTTACGCGAGGATGACAGAAAAAAGATGGATCTCTCTTTTGTTTCCTTCGATGCTTCGATAGGCTCAGTGAACGGCCAAAATCGAGATGATATAAGGAGGGAGGTCGAAGGTGATACAAAGAGAGTCGCAGGGTGGTGGGGGATTTATTTTTGTTCGAAAGTTGCAACGGATCGAATTATTTCATCATGAATATCTGCTTCAAGGCCCTTAAGTTTTCTAAGAACATCTTCAAAATGGTAATTGAGACGGTCTGTGTAATAAATAGTGCTTTTCCCTTCTGCAATAAGCGCAGCAAGAAGTATCGGAAGCGGATAAGATTCTTCTTCTGCTATTTCAGCGGGGGTATTTTTTAGTTGAGAAGGTGCGATATAAAGCTTTTTTTGCTCCCGATCTACCTTGATATTTAAATCAAATTTGAGAAGTTCATTAATTGTTGTCCAGGGGGAATCATAAAGATTTCCCTCAAGAATATATTTTCCGTTTAGAGTGGAAAGAAAAACTGCCAACGTCAGGCCAATATCTGCTGAGAAT
>JAFGXE010000050.1 GCA_016936785.1 Alphaproteobacteria bacterium | reverse complement strand
CGATTACATCTATTCAGGCAGTTTATGTGCCAGCCGATGACTTTACTGATCCATCTGCTGCGGGAACTTTCGCTCACTTATCTGCAACAGTTGTATTGTCACGTAAGAAAGTGTCTCAGGCTCTTTTCCCAGCGGTTGATCCTTTAGCTTCAAACTCAAAAATGTTGAATCCACAAATTGTTGGACAACGTCATTATGATGTTGCAAAAGCTGTGCGTAAAACATTAGCTGAGTATGAAGAACTTAAAGATATTATTGCGATGCTTGGATTTGATGAATTGTCTGACTCAGATCAAAAGGTTGTGAAAAAAGCACGTCAATTAGAGCGTTTCTTGACACAACCTTTCTATACAACAAAGCACTTTACAGGAATGGACGGACGCTATGTTGACATGAATGACACCTTAGCAGGATGTGAAGGTATTATGAATGGTGATTTTGAAGGTGTTCCAGAAAAAGCGTTTTATATGATTGGGTCCATCAACGAAGTTAAAGTGAATTAGCAGGTTTTTCTATGAAAAAAATGAAAGTTGATATTGTTACGCCTGAAGAAATTGTGCTTCAAACAGAAGCAACCAAAATTTCTGCAGAAGGAGAGCATGGTTTTTTTTCTCTTCTTCCAAAACATATTGATTTTGCTGTCACTTTGCCACCGTCTTTGTTGACGATTACAGATGAAAATGAGGTGCGTTATTTTGCTTATGACCAAGGGGTTTTGACAAAGGTTGGTTCTCATGTAAGAATTTCGTGCTTCCGTGTGATTGAAGGAAAAGATCTCCCGTCACTTGCTGAAGTTGTGAAAGATGAATTTTTTGATATTCAAGAAGAAGAAAAACGTGCGCGAACAAGTCTCGCGCGTCTTGAAGGAACTGTAGCAAAGCTTATTCGGAATCTCAAAGGGTAAGGAAGGGCGTTAAGATGGCAAGAAATAAAGTTCAACCAAAGAATAAAATGACGAAGATTATTGCAAAAAAAGTGTCTCGGCGGGTGCATGCCCAAAAAGAGCATAATAATAATTGGCGGATGACGAGTTTCTTTGGTCTTATTGGGTTTAGTGTTATCATTCCGCTTTTTGCATGTATCTTAGGAGGCGTTTGGTTAGATAAAAATTACACACAAACATCTATTTCCTGGACAGTTCTTGGGATTTTTGTGGGGCTTTTAGTTGGTGGATTTAATGCTTGGCGTTGGATTCAAAAAGAAGAAATCGAAATTGAAAAGGATAAATAATGAAAAAAATAATTTTATCAGCACTTGCTGTTTTGGCGTTAGTTGGATGTGATGATAGTGCAACTTCTTCATGTGAAGCACGTATGCAAGGAGTAAAAAATCCTGCAAAAGCTTGTGAATGTATGGAAAATGCAATCAAAGGTCAAGGAATGTCTTTGTCAGAATACATGACTATGGGTGAAAAAATGGGCGAAAAAGAAGTTGGAATGGAAGCTCTATTAAACCCTTCTCCAGAAATGAAAACATTTATGAAAGCAGGATTTGCGATTGCACAGAAATGTTCCGTGTTGCTTCAAGATGAGAATGAATAAATAATGACGATTTTAGAGGGAATTTTTTACTTTTGCCTCGGTGGGTTGATTGGATCAGTTTATTTCTATCTTCTCCATTTGACATTGCAATATTTGCCAAAAGTAAAAAAACCTTTGAGATTGCTATTTTTAAGTGCTATTGGGCGGTTTGTTGGCGTTGGAATTATTTTTTTCCTTCTTCTTCAATACACGCTGTGGTTTGCACTTTTGATTGTTCTTGCAGGATTTTTGGTTGTGCGAACAATTATACTAAAACTTGAGAAAAGAAAAGGATTAAAGAAATGAATCTCAGTCCAGACCAAGTTATTTTTTGGACAGAAAAATTCTCGCTTTTTGGGCGTGAATTTACGTTTAATCTTAACATGACTCTTGTTGGGACATGGCTTGTTATGCTTCTTATCTTTTTAGGATGTTATTTTGCAACACGTCGTTTGCATGATGGTCTTACAATTAATCGCTGGCAAAACTTTCTTGAAACGATTGTCTCTTGGCTTAAAAATGAAGTTGAAAATGCACTTCAACGGAAGGCAAATTTTATTTTCCCTATCATTGCATCTTTGTTCGTATTTGTGTTTGTATCAAATTTATCTGGTGTGATTCCTTTGCCGTTTTATGTTCCTTTAACAGGGGACTGGGCTGTTTATATACCACCAACGGGATCTTTCTCCACGACGATTGGTTTAACACTTGTCGTAATGTTGGCTGTGCCTTTGTTTGGTGTTGCACGTAATGGGTTTTTGGGATATTTAAAACGCTATATTGAACCACAATGGATTTTACTGCCATTTAATATCATTGGTGAAATTTCAGGAGGGGTTTCACTTGCGATTCGTTTGTATGGAAATATTATGAGTGGCACAGTGATTATTGCAATTTTGCTTTCGCTTGCACCTGTTTTTATTCCAACAGTAATGCAATTATTCGGCATGCTCACCGGTGTGATTCAAGCCTATATCTTTGCAACACTTGCTTTAGTTTACATTGTCGCTGGCTTGGGAGACCCAAGTGCTAAAGAGAAAAAAGAGTGGGAAGAAGAATCTCGCTTGAAGTCTTTAGAAAGCTAAAAGAATAGGGTAGAAATGCCTTATACAGTTTCTTTTCATGTTGAAAAGAAGAAATTGAAAAAAAGAAAAAATAAGGAGATACTTATGGTTGGATTAGATGCAATTGCACTTGTTGGAATGGGTTCTGTGCTTGGTGCCGGAATTGCTGTTGGAATGGGCGGATTAGCTGCTCTTGGTGAAGGTCAAGCTGCAAAACAAGCTTTGGCTTCAATGGTTGCACAGCCAGATATGGCGAATGAAGTAAGAAGCACAATGTTTGTTTCGATGGCGATGATTGAATCAACAGCGATTTACTCATTGTTGGTTGCTATGATTTTATTGTTCTCTAACCCTATTTTCAATAAGGTTATTGAACTTGCAGCACAAGCGTAAGAAATAGATTAAAAAAGTAAAAAGAGAGCAGGGGGAAAAGATTTCCCTTGTTCTCACCCACGAAAAAAAGGGAAAAAAATGAATATTGATTGGATTACAGTTCTGATACAGGCTGTCAACTTTCTCATTCTTATTTGGATTTTGAAACGGTTTCTGTATAAGCCAATTTTGAATGCAATGGATGCCCGTCAAAAGGCGGTCTTTGCAAAATTACGTGAAGCTGAGAAACGCGAAGAAGATGCGGAGCTGTCACGCAAGAATTTTGAAGATGAAAAACAACGTGTCAAAGATGAGTCACGCAAAGTTATTCGTGAAGCGCATGAACAAGCAGATTCTGAAAAAGATGAAATGGTGAAAGAAGCACACCAAGATATGATTCGCAAACAGTCGAAGTTTGATGAACAAATTAATCTGGAAAAGAAATCTCTCTATCAAGCTGTCCGTAACCTTGCTGGTGATACACTCGTTAAGACAGCGCGTGACGCGATGCAAGAATTGGCAACAAAAGAACTTGAAGTTGAAATGATTTCCCTTTTTGTACAAAAACTTGAGTCAACAAAAAGTGCCGATCTTGATTACATTGTAAAAGGCATTCAAGCCGGTCAATCAGTTTATGTTTCGACGTCTCAAGAAGCTGATTCAAAGGCGCAGAAGTTAATTGAAGATGTTTTGAAAAAACAGGCTGGGACAAAACCGAATTTAATTTTCAAAGTTAATCCAGATCTTATTTGTGGTGTAGAAGTGCTTTGTGACACTGTTATGATCCGTTGGGGATTTGATAAATATATTGAAAATTTTGGGCGTTCTCTGAATGATGCGCTTAATAAAATTACAGGATAAAGGGAGAAAGTCATATGTTAAAAGAGGCATTGAACGAAACACTAGAAACAGCCACAAAAATGACAAAAGGTGACATGGTTAAGATCGAGTCAGAAGAAGTCGGTGTTGTGACTGCTGTCATGGGGTCTGTTATTGAAGCAATTGGGCTTAAAAAACTCAAAGCAGAAGAAATGGTTCTCATCGGGAAAGAGCAATACAAAGGGATTGCTTATAACTTGATGGACGATATGGTTGGAATTGTTGCTCTTGAAAATGTAGAGAGTATCAAGGCCGGAGATAAAATTGTGCGTACTGGTGAAATTGTACGTGTGCCAGTTGGCAAAGGCCTTCTTGGTCGCGTTGTTGATCCACTCGGACGTCCAATTGATGGGAAAGGTCCGATTGTTGCTGAAGAATATTACCGTATTGAACGCGAAGCGGCGCCAATTATGCATCGTCAAGCAGTGTCTGAACCACTCCAAACAGGAATCAAAGCCATTGACTCTATTATTCAGATCGGTCGTGGGCAACGTGAACTTATTTTAGGTGATCGCCAAACAGGAAAAACAGCAATTGCTGTGGATACAATCATCAATCAAAAAGGGAATGGTGTTATTTGTATTTATTGTTCAATTGGACAACGTGGTTCTGCGACGGCACAGGTTGTTGAAAAATTTCGTGAAACAGGCGTGATTGATCAAGTTATTACTGTTGTTTCTTCTGGAGAAGAATCTCCTGCGATGCAATTTCTTGCACCGTATTCAGCGACTTCTATAGGGGAATACTTCATGGAAAAAGAAGGCAAAGATGTGCTTGTGATTTATGATAATTTAACAGTTCAAGCTGAAGCGTATCGTCAGATGTCACTGTACTTACGTCGTCCACCAGGACGTGAAGCCTTCCCAGGAGATATTTTCTATATTCACGCACGTTTGCTTGAGCGTTCGACACGTCTTTTACCAGAATATGGTGGTGGATCTTTGACAGCTTTGCCAATTTGTGAAACACTTGCAGAGAATGTGTCTGCCTATATTCCAACAAATTTGATTTCTATTACAGACGGACAAATCTTTTTGTCGAACACACTTTTCCAAAAGGGTATGATGCCAGCAATTGATATTGGTATTTCTGTTTCTCGTGTGGGAAGTAAGGCACAATTAGCAGCCTATAAAGCTGTTTCAGGTGCTTTGAAGATGTTCTATTCTCAGTTTGAAGAGCTCGAAGCATTTGCCAAGTTTGGAACACAGCTTGATGCTGATACACAGAAAGCGCTTACACGTGGTGAACGTGTGCGTGAAATTTTAAGACAGAGACAATATGAACCACTTCCAGCAGAAGTGCAGGTTGTGATTATTCTTGCTGCAACGGTTGGACTTCTTGATGGTGTGCCAGCGAAAAAAGTATTTGAAATTGAAGAAATTCTTCAAAAGAAAGTGCCTTCAGCGGAAAAAGCAATCATGACTTCTATTCGTGAGGGAAAGAAGCTTTCTGCGGAAGATAAGCAACAACTGATGAGTACAATTGCAAAAGTTGTTAAAGAAGCTGGATATGAAGCGAAAGCAGATCAAGATTAGGGTCATTTAACCATGGAAACACTCGAATCCTTAAAAGGTAAAATTAAGACAACAAAGAACTTGCAAGGTATTGTGAGCAGTATGAAAACACTTTCTGCTGTAAGTATTTCGCAATATGAACGTGCGTCTAAAGCCCTTAAAGTTTACAACCGTAATATTAAGTATGGTATGAAAGTTGCTTTGTCTAATTATACATTACCTCGGGAGCGGACAAAGAAATATAAAGGTGGCGTTGCGATTCTTTTTGGTTCAGATCAAGGACTCGTCGGACGATTTAACACATCTCTTGCACAGTTCGGGCAAAAAACTATTCAAGAAAACCCTAACATTGAGTCTCCGGAAAAGATGAAGTATATCGTCATTGGACGCAGTATGTTTGCAAAATTCACTGCGCTTGGTGGACAAGCAACAAAACTTTATTCAACACCAGGATCAATTGCGGCGGTTGCAGGTTTAGCTCAGATTATTACGCTTAAAATTGATGAGCTTCTCGAAGATTATGTTTTCGAAAAAGTGCTTCTTTTTTATAACAAACGCGCTGGAGCAGGGTTTGAATCTACATATCGACGCTTACTCCCGATGGATGAAGTCTTTCTCAATGGGATCCGCGAAACAAAATGGCCAACGAATCAGTTACCTCAGACACCTGTTTCTGGAGAACAAATGTTTGATTCTCTTGTGCGTCAGATTCTTTTTATTGAAGTTTATCGTGCTTTAGCGGAAAGTTTAGCCTCTGAACATATGACACGCATGATTTCAATGCAAAATGCAGAAAAAAATATTGAAGAGCATTTAGATAAAATGAATTTGGAATATCAACAACGCCGTCAAGCTGAAATCACAGAAGAACTAATTGATGTTGTTTCAGGCGCTGAGGTTCTGAACGCAAAGAAGAAAAAGAAGAAATAAGTGTTTGATTAAATTTTAATAAAAAAAATCCCCAAACGGGGATTTTTTTTACTTTATGTATTTTCGACAGGCCTCTAGTTCCTCAGGTGTATCAATGTCAGCGGGTGCTTCATTAATAATTTTGAGTGAATCGATTTTTTTAACAAAGATTGTTTTTCCCATTTCAAGAGCACGAAGTTGCTCAAGTTTCTCGCGTCTTTCAAGCATGCCTTCTGGTTGAGAAACGAAATCTAAAAGTGCTTGTCGTTTGTAAACATAAATACCAATATGATGATAGAGTGTGCCTCGTTTTCCTTCTCGATCAAATGGAATTGATGCACGAGAGAAGTAAAGCGCTCTGGCTGTATCTTGTCCGTCTTTAAAACCTACTGCTGTTTTCACGGCACCTGGATCATCATAATTTTCTTTTGCCATCGTCATAACAGGTGTTGTTATGTCTGCACCGGATTTTTCTAAAAGTTCAACAAGTTCAGTAATAATTCGTGGATGTGTATTAATCGCATCTCCTTGAAAGCTTACGACAATATCATATTTTTCTCCAGTGGGATCGATTGTTTTGAGAGCTGCAGCAATACGATCTGAACCTGAGGGAAGGTTGGGATCGGTCAGAATCGCTTTCCCGCCAATTTTTTCAATTTCATCAATTATTTCTTGATTCCCAGCGGCAACATAAGCAGGGAAATTAGTCATTGTTGTGACATTCTCATAGATTCGATGAATCATTGTTTTTCCATTTACATCTTTCAAGGGTTTATTTGGAAGACGTGTTGATCCCATTCTTGTTGGGATAAGAACAATAACTTTAGACATTATAAGTCTCCTTTTTCTTGTTTAAACTGATTTCGAATAATTTCGGCACGTTTTAGTATTTCTTCTTTTGAAAGACGATCCATTGGTTTGTTCCAAATAACATCAGGCCAATATTGGTCACTTTTTGTTCGGCAAATGATATGAACATGAAGTTGTGGTGTCATATTACCAATTGCTGCTACATTAATGCGATCACACGGAAAGAGCTTTTCCATAATATTCGACGCAAATGTAATTTCCTTCATGAGTTGGATTTGATCTTCTTGAGAAAGAGTATTCATTTGAACAGTATTTTCTCTACGAGGCACAAGAAATAACCATGGAAAATCTTTTTTGTCATCCATGAGGACGGTTGAAAGAGGGAGATCTACAATAAATTCTTTTTTAGCTAGTCCTGGAACGAGTTTAAATTCAGACATACTTTCTCCTTTTATTTTTCTAATCCGAATGATTTTATAATATGTGTTGGGATTGCAGAAACAGTATCGAATTGCTTCTTAAGATGGGCGTTTAAAGCCTCTTCTCCTTCTTTGAAATCAAAACCGTTTGTTGCGTTCCCTGTTAAAGTGAGAATGCTGTTGATTTGCATTCCAAGTTTTTTGGAAGATTCTTGCGCACCGAGTATATCAGTTCCAGGAGTATCTCCAACCATTACAATTCTTTTACTTTTGAATTCTTCTGTAGAATATTTCTCTTTTAAAAGATCAATGCAAAATTGGTAAACTTCTAAGTAAGGTTTTCCAATTTGTTTAACCTGTGCACCCTTTTCAAGTAAATAGTTTGCAATACTTCCTTGGCGTATAACAAAATTGATTTGACCTGTTTCTTGGTTGGACTCGGGAGCGCCCAAATCAGGATTTGCGTTAAGTATAGGAAGCTTAGATTCTAGGATTTTATCTATTTGATCCTTAAAAGCCTTGATATCAGTCGTATCCCAAAAACCATTTACAGACTTAAACATAGGAAAGTTTTCAATTTTGTTTTCAAATTGGGGAATACTAATATAGACAAAATCTGCATCTTTTAAATTATCCACAGAAGAGTAATCTAAATCTTTGAATAGTGCATGGTTCGGTGTCCCAAAAGTGTAATATTTATGAACATGTTTGTTATTGAAAGAGAGACTTTTTTCTAAAACGTGTCGTGTGACTTCTCCTGAAGTAATCAACTCGTTGTAATGTTTTCCTTTAAGCAATCCACGAGATTCATATTTTCTAATTGCTGGTTCTGAAAGTTGTGTTGTATTTGATAAAATTATAACTTCTTTTCCAGACTTGACAAGAGACTCAAATCTTTCTTTTGCTCCTGGAATGAAATCCTTTCCATCCCAAAATACACCATAGGCGTCAACGAGAAAGATATCATACTGTTCAAAAGTATCTTTATTCATAGTTTTTCCTTTTTTATTTTTTAAAGTAAGTTATTTTTTCATCTTTTTCAAGATTAACTTCGCAATACGTTCTGTCTCATTGGGTAATTTTTCAGGTTTAAATATTTTAAGTGTTTGTTTCTCAAAGGGTTTTGCGAGGCCTTTCTTGTAAAGAGAATCTACAAAACGTTGATGTTTCGGGATCATGAGGCTTTTTGGTGCGTAAACATAAAGTGGTTTTTGAGCACCAGTTGCTTCCGCGAGCATTGACATGGACTCTCCTGTGACAACAAGAAGATCTGCTGTTGCGAGAAGCCCAGAGTAAGGATTTTTTCCTGTTGTATTCACATCATAAAAATAGTCTGGCTGACCTTCTGTTCTTAAAATTTCAGTTTGCCGTTGTCCTGTGCGTCTCGATGTTGTGATGAGAAGAGATCCCTTTAGTTTTTCTTTTGTTTGTCTTAAAGTCGTTGCGAGTTGTTTTGCGTCGTCTACTGTGAAATTCCGTTTTTTTGTTTTTCCACCCACGAGCGCAACAATGCACGGGGACTTCATATTTTTAAATATTTTTTCCCAAGCTTTTTTTTCTTGTTTAAGATATTCAGGCGTAAAACGATGAAAAGATCCAAAATAGCGCGTAATACGTTTATCTTTTGGTTTGTCATGCTCGGGATAAAGTATCATATCAAATTTACGCAATGATCGATTTGGGTTGAGTTGTTGAACAAGAAGTGCTTTTGGGAATTGTTCCTTCAGGTAAAGTGCTGTTGAAACTGTACGACGCCCAGATGAGAGAATAAGATCTGGTTTTTCTCCATCGAAATCTTTTTGAGAAGGAACGCCAAGAATGGTATGAAAAATATTAGGCATTTTAATTTTCCAATTATAATGAAGTTTATGTTCGATAATATGCCAATCTTTAAGATATGTCGCAAGCGCCCGAATTTGGTTTGCTGTACCAGTCCTATTATCCGTTAGGAGCCATGCTGTTTTACGGAGATAAGGTTGTAATTTTTTTGCGACAAGTTCTGCTGAGTTTCCTCTTTCTTTCATGAAGTTGAAAGCTGACTGAGAATAATATACACGGAGAAATTTATCGGAAAAAAGTGCTTCCACTTGATCGTAGAGTTGTTGGGGGTTGTTTACACGTAAAATAGCTCTTTTATTTTCCAAGTCTTGATAAAGTTCTTCAAAGCTTTCAGTGTGTTTTCCAACAATGATGGCGCATTTTGATTGGCAGGCTTCAACAGGAGAATTTCCTCCCCATGCGACAAGAGATCGTCCAAGAAAACAAACATCACACGCTTGGTAAAACAAGGGCATTTCGCCCATAGTATCAAGAAGATAAATGTCGGTGTTTTCTGTGGGTTTTTGATTTTTAGAACGTTGCGCATAGGTTAGTCCCGCTTTTTCAATAAAGCGAATGACTTCATCTCCACGGTTGGGGTGTCTCAAAGAGAGAAGGGTCAGAATGTTGGTATGTTTCTTTTTTAGTTTTGTATGAATCTCTAAAATAAAAGGTTCCTCGGCTTCCCCTTTTTTCGATTTTCCGGTTGATGCGGCATGCCAAAGTGTACGGTTTTTCAGAGGAGCATTAAATTCTAGAATTGCCTCTTTACTCGGTTGAATGAGCGGGGTGCTGAGCTTTAAATTATCAATTGTTTCAACATGTTGTATGCCGAGATTAAGAAAACGGTTCATTTCTTCATCGCTTTTAGCAAAGCAGGTTGTAAAGGGGCTAAAAAGGACATCTTTGAGAGAAGGTATTTTTAAAAATTTTTGAAAAGAGCGTGCAGACATTTTTCCGTTTACAAGAAAGTGTGCAATATGTTTTTTCTGAAGGAGTTGAATTGTCATTGGCCAAAGTTCTGAGTCAATGCGAATAGCAATTTTCGGATCCCAAAAATTAAGAAAACGTTTGACGGTGTGTGGAAGATCTATTGGCACGAATTGATGAATAATATGGGGCGGAAGTTTTTTGTTTTTTAAGACTTGTGCAGACGTCGTAGTCCCTGATGTCAAAAGAAAATAAAGATCTGGGTTTTTTTGATGCATTTTTTCAATTAAAGGAAGAGCAGAAAGGCTTTCTCCGACACTTGCCCCATGTACCCATACAATTTCTCCATTTGGGCGTTTTTTTGATGAATGCCCAAAGCGTTCTCTCATGCGTTTCGGGTCTTCTTTCCCTTTAAATAGGCGCCAATAAAGATATAAGTAAATAAGGGGGGTGAGAATAAAAAGTAATGCACGATAGAAAAAGTAAAGCATTTCGGTTTCCTTGAGTTTAGAAGAATTAGTATACTTTTTTGTTTTAAAACGCAAGGTTTTTTGCTATACTCATCTTTATGAATCAAAAAATGACTCTTTGGTTTCGTCGGTGGTATCACAGTCTTGATCGTTGGACAATTCTTGGGGTTGGCATACTGATCTTAATTGGGTTTTTTATGGTGATTTCTGCTGGGCCTTATGTTGCGCGTCGTATTGGGGCGCCTAGTTTGATTTTTATGGAAAAATACTTGACCTATCTTGTCGTTTTTTTGCCTGGCTTGATTTTTTTCTCAATGCAGTCAAAAAAGAGTCTTATTTTTTGGAGTATTTTGGGATTTGCTCTGGCTTGGGGAATGACTTCTCTGACACTTGTCATGGGTGCGCATATTAAAGGAGCAAGCCGATGGATCCATTTTTCTGGATTTACACTTCAGCCTTCTGAGTTGATGAAGCCTTTCTTTGCGATTTTACAAGCATTCATTCTAATAAAGATTCGCGAAAACTGGCGCATTGATTGGACAAACGCAAAGCGTTGGCTTGTTCTGCATTTTGGGCTTCTTGGCATGACGATTCTACCGTTGCTTCTTCAGCCAGATATTGGCATGACATTTACATTTTTGGTGATTTGGGGGATTATGGTTTTTGTGATTGGGGTTCCGTGGCGCTACCTTTTAATACTGGGAGGGGTTGGTGTTGGGTCACTTTTTCTTCTGTATGCGACGTTTTCACATTTCCAAAATCGCATCGATCGCTTTTTATATCCTGAGCAGTCTGATACGTATCAGATTGATAAAGCAATTGAGGCGGTTAAAAATGGCGGATGGTTGCCAAATGTTGGTGATGGCTATGTGAAAGAAAGTTTACCAGACTCTCATGCGGATTTTGTGTTTGTGGTGTTTGTGGAAGAGTTCGGTGCTTTGTTAAGTCTTGGTATTATCTTCTTGTATTTGTTTATTTTTTTTCGAGGTGTAAAATTAATTCGGCTCCGTGAAGATGGGTTTGTCTTTCTTGCGGGAGCTGGGCTTTTAGGGTTCTTTATTTTCCAAGCATTTTTTAATATGG
>JAFGXE010000049.1 GCA_016936785.1 Alphaproteobacteria bacterium | reverse complement strand
TTCTTAGCGATTACGCTTCAAAAAAGAAAAAAGGAAAGGTTACGCTTTTCTTCTTTAAAAGGAAACAGATTAACAGGTCTAATGAGCTTCCAGTCCCACGACCTGAGATCACCATTAACACGGAAAAAAATCCAAAACATTAATTTCAGTTTTTAGTCCCTTCGAAAGAAGGGACTTTTTTTTATTTAGCTTGACACAGAAATTTATTCATATATAGTGAAGGGCGAGGTTGCCTTCGGGTGACCTCTTTTTTTATTCCTTTTTGCAAGTACTGCCTAATTAACCCGTTTGTATTTTCGTTTAGCCCTCTTTCCCAGGCATGATAAGGCTTGGCAAAATACGCATCTGACCCTAATTTCTTATCCACTTTTGCATGGACCCGCAAACTCTTTTCCGTTGTCATACGTGATTGTATGAACCCACCGAGATAACGGATTTAATAACCGAATAATCACGGATTGAGTTAAGTCTGATGTTCGTCGACGGACACGACCGATTTTGACCAAAAGACTTTTACGTTCACAGAGCGTAACAATGACTCCGCCACCGAGTTGTTGACCCAGAACACTGTCGGCTTCCCAGTCTCCAATAAGAGACTTTAAATCAACAACCTCTGGGTGGCAACAGATGTCGATTCGCCCAGGGATTAGGCCTCTTCCCGCTGTTTTTGATGCTCTCTTGTTGTACTTTTTACCACGTTGTCGAAGGTTCTTAAACAGCAGTCCTCCCGCCTTTTTATCCTGCCAAATATGCTGATAAATCCGTTCTTGACTGAGACGAATTCCTTTATCTAAAAGCAACCTTCCACCAATCTGTTCGGGACTCCATTGCAGAGCCAATCCGTCTTGAATATAAGTGAGAACATTAGTGGTCATTTTATGAGGATGAGATGTTGATGAATGTTTCTTTATGTCTGTCAAAAGCTGTGCTTGAGAAAGTCGATATCCACGACATCCTGAGTTGCGATTTATCTCTCGTGAGATTGTGCTCGGATCAACAGTTAAATCTCGTGCGATTGAACGTAATGAGAATTTTCTTTTCTTTAGCGCGTAAATCTGGCATCGTTGACCATTGGTTAAGTGGTGGTACATTTTTCGACTCCTTTTTGAAATTTGAAGTCTTTACGTGTATGCTACTTAACCATGTTTTAAAATCCTTTTCGTCGGATCAAGTGTTGCGTTTCGAACTTGAATCCGCGAGAAGTTAAACCGCAAGGTGAATTGGATTATTTTTTAACAATAACAAATAAAAATCATCGCGTTGATGATGGACTCGATGCTGTCTGCGGGGCAATCCTTGCTGAACCGACACGTATGAATCGGTAGAGTTAAATATCATCCCGCAAAAAAATGTTTTGGTTTTGGAATACGGTCAAAGAGAACGAGTAAAGTTTGTCGTTGATCTTTTCGAATTTCGGGGTGGTCACTGAGATATTTTGCTTCAGTGATTGCTTTTTGAAGAAGATCGCGATCTGCAACGAAATCTGCCATACGAAAAGCAGGAAGACCACTTTGTTTAACACCCAGAACATCACCCGCACCCCGTAAGAGTAAATCGTGTTCGGCGATTTGAAATCCGTCATTTGTTTCACGCATGACTTGGAGACGTTTAAGACCTGTTGGGGTAATGTTTTTCCCATACATCAAAATACAGTGAGATTGCTGATCGCCCCGTCCGACACGTCCACGAAGTTGATGAAGCTGAGAAAGACCAAAACGTTCGGCATGCTCAATTACCATAATTGTTGCGCTTGGCACGTCAACACCGACCTCGATTACAGTTGTTGCAACAAGGATTTTTGTCTTTCCATTGGAATCTGAGAACGCGTGCATAACCTCTTCTTTTTCATGGCTTCTTAGGCGTCCATGAATAAGTCCAACTTGATCTCCAAAATAATCTTTGAGCATGCGTGCACGTGACTCCGAAGCCATGAGATCAAGCTTTTCAGATTCTTCAACAAGCGGACAAACCCAATACACTTTTGCCCCACATTCGATTTGTTTTTTCAAGCGGTCAATGAGTGACTCAATCTTTTGATCAGAGAGCAGAATTGTTTCAATGGGTTTTCGGTTTGCAGGCAATTCATCAATCGCAGATAAATCCATGTCACCATAAATTGTCATTGCAAGTGATCTGGGAATAGGAGTTGCAGTCATCGCAAGAACATCTGTTGTTTCGCCTTTCTCGGCAAGTGCAAGACGCTGGGCAACACCAAAACGATGTTGTTCATCAATCACAATCAAACGCAGATTTTTAAACTGAACTTTGTCTTGAAAAACAGCATGTGTCCCAATCACAAGATCGATATCTCCAAAGGCAACCAGTCGTCTCAAGCGCTTCTTTTCTTGTTCTGTTTGTTTACCAATCATGAGGCAGATTTGTATTCCAAATTCGGATACATATTTCAAAATCTTTTCATAATGCTGACGCGCAAGAATTTCTGTCGGCGCCATCAGAACGGCTTGTTTTTTGTTTTCAATAACAGAAAAAATTGCCATTAAAGCAACCAGTGTTTTTCCTGAGCCCACATCTCCTTGAACGAGACGACGCATCCGATAAGGCTCTTTAAGATCATGATCTATTTCTTGAATAACCCGTTTTTGTGCATTTGTGAGGGTAAAGGGGAGAGAGGCAAGAAGTTTTTCCCGCAGTTGGTATGCAGGAGAAAGTGAAAATCCATGAGACTTTTTCGCTTTAACCCGTGCTTGAGAAAGGGCAATTTGGGAGGATAGAATTTCATCATAAGCAAGGCGTTTCCGGGCATTCTCAGGGAGAATTGTTGAAGTTGGATGATGAAGCGCGCGAAGTGATTCTTTGAATGACAGCCATTGGTTTTGACGCATCCATTCCGAGTCGAGCCATTCAGGCATATCAGGAAGGTCTTTAATAATTTCATCTATTGCTTTCCGAATAAGAGGATTAGAGAGTCCCTGTGTGAGTGGGTAAACAGGTTCAAATGGAATCATTTGATGCGCTTGATTGAGAGGCAAAATATAATCTGGATGAAGGATAGAAAGGTCGTTTTTATAGACGGAAATCTTTCCGCTCACAAGGCGACGTTCGCCAACAGGCAGAGCCTTTTCTATATAATCACGATTGGCACGAAAAAAACTCAAGGTTAATTTGCGGTTATCTGGGTGATTTGCATCATGGCAAATGACTTTCGTGGGGACTTTTCGAAACTTAGGTGGAAAAACATGTTTCTCGACAATGATATCAAGCGTTGCAATTTGATCCGCCTGAGCCTCATTCAGAGAAGGACGATGCGACCGATCAATGATTTGATTGGGGAGGTGAAAAAGAAGATCAACCACCCGTTCTCCGACAAGGGAAGTCAGCTTGTTCTTTGTCTTTGCCCCAATAGATTTGAGTGTTTGGAGAGACCGAAAAAAATAAGAAAAATGACCATCCATAATTGGAGTATAGAAAAGTGAGAAATGAAAAGCAAATTCGTAGAGAAAAAGAAAAGATATTTTTTGTATTGACTCTCTATCCTAGTAATGCTATGTATTAATATATGAAAGATTCGTTTTTAGAAAATTGGCAGGTTCAGATTAAAAAAGGATACTTAGATTTATGTATTCTTCAACTGTTGTATCGGCATGAAAAATTATATGGGTTAAAGTTTTTAGAACTTTTAGAAAGAGAAAATATTAAAGTAAAAGATGGGACGCTTTATCCTTTATTATCACGTTTGGAGGATGAAGAAATGATTGAATCATCTTGGGATTTAAAGAATGTAAAAGGGCATCCACGTAAATTTTATACTTTAACTAAAAATGGAAAGAAACAAAGAAATCAAATGGAAAAGATTTTCCAAGAAATGCTGGGAATTTCAATCAAATTAAAAGGATAAATGATGAAAGACAAATCACTTGATATCTATTTAAATAAATTAGATAAAGCACTAGAGGGACTTGATGCATCGCAACGTTCAGAGCTAATTCTAGAGATTAAATCGCATATTTTAGAAAAAGCAGAAGCGTCAAAGAAAAAGATTCCAGAAATTTTAAAAGAGTTTGGGACGGCAGAGCTTTTTGCAAAAAGATTTCTAAAAGAAAAAAATGTTGTTATTCCTGAAAAAGCGAAAAGGAATGAAAACTGGGTTTCTGGCATAACGAAATGGATTTCAATCAGTTTTATGAGTTTACTCGGTTTTATTCTTCTTCTGATCATTATTGCAATTGTATTTTTTACACCAATTGTTGAAATGAATTCGGATGGAATGAAGGTTTTCGGAGGAGCGATTTCCCTTAAAAGTAAAAATAAATCTGAGAAGAAAGATAAGCTAGGAAAGGATGTTCTTGCGCACTCAATTGCAAATTTTGAAAAAACTCTTGTCATCAAAAATACATCTGGCGACATTATGGTGGAAGGGATTAAAGGACTTCAAAAAGTTGAAATTAAATATAATGAAGCAATGTATTCAGACGAAAAATGTGAAATTAAAAATTGGGAAACAAAAGAGGCGACACTTTTTGAAGTTTCAACAAAAAAGAGTTCTTATTGGGAAGAAGGGTGTCATCTTGATCTAACAATCAAAGTGCCAATAAAAGATATAAATTATGTCTTGTCTGCAGGAAGTGGAGACCTTGTTTTTAATAATATTTCCGGATGGATAAAAGCGGAAACAGGTTCTGGCAAAGTAAGTGGACAAGGTGATTTTAAGGTGTTGGATGTTGAAACAGGTTCAGGTGATGTGACTCTCATACAAACAAAAACACTTCACAAAAAGGCAGTTTGGTCTATTGATACGGGTTCAGGCGATGCAAGAGTCTTTATGCCTAAAGATACAAAGATAAATTGGTTTATTGACACTGGTTCTGGTGATTCAGAGTCAGATTTTAAACAAGAGTCAACAGCAGAAGCAAAGATTGAAATTGATACAGGATCTGGTGATGCTTTTTTAAAAATAAAAAAATAAACATTCAAAAAAGCCCTGCGGGGCTTTTTTATTTACAATTGAATTTTCAAGAGAAAAGTCCTACCATGGATTGAATGAAATGGTTTATTCTATTTTTTCTAACGCCAGTAATTGCGCAGGCGGATACATGTGGGTTGAAGAGATACTGTACTCAGATGAAGTCGTGTAAAGAAGCGTATTACTATTACACCCAGTGTCATTTAGATAGGCTTGATGGAGATAGAGACGATATTCCATGCGAAAAACTGTGTGGAAAAACAATCTCTCAAATGAAGAAAAGACTGAAGTAGAAATTCCGTGTAAATGTCATCTCGAGCGAACACTGAGGGTGTCGAAGTGGCAGTCGAGAGATCCACCGTGTATTCGAAAAAAGCTTTCGGGGCTTGTTTATTTGTTCTTTTTTGTTGCTCATAGTTTTTCTCAAATTGAACTGAAAAAATCAGTCTACTCGTTCTTTTCTTGGATCCATGAAAACGGAAGATTTGTTTAGTTCTTTTAGATTTTCTTGAGCGATTAAAAGCTTAATTTCCTCTTTAGATTTTCCTGTAAATTCTTCAACTATTAGAAGTGTGAAGCCAGAGTTAGCTATGGCTTCTAAAAAACACATAGGAAGATCCTTTATTAACAATGTATCTTCATATCTATATTCTGTCATATCAAAGACAGAGTCTTTTATTGAATGTGTGTATGCGACATGTGCTGCATCCACATACTTCCCATTCATAATTTTTTCTTTAGAAGGACTCTTTCCCACAATTTTATTTGGATCGAGTGAAGAGCAAAGACACCATTCACCATTTATATTCTTCTCAAGGAAGTTGGATTCTTGATAAAATTTTAAATCTTGCATTTTTTCTCCTTTTTACTTTGAACAGGCTTTGAGTTTAGATTCTTTTCTTGCGAGGCCTTTACATTTTCTGAAAGATTCAGGTGTTTTAAATTTGCCATTCCATGCACCGTTCTTGTTTTGACGGGCGAATGCTTCATCTGATTTATATTCATCGCCATAGGCCGATATTCCCCAGCCTGCAAGAATAATTTCCTTTTGAAGATCTTTTCCATCATGTGAATAGCATTTTACAATCGGACGTTTGAGTTGTGTCGATCCTTTTTCGCCATAGAAATGACAAGAAATAGTTTTTTCATCAACGAGCTTGTTGAAAAAGGAGGTGGCTTTCTCTCCACAAGAGTAAAATTGATTTTTCTTATCCAAACAGTATTGATTGTATTCAAAGGCATCTACTCCTTTTAAACGAACATGAATAAGGTCATCAAGATAAAATGAATCCGCATCATGTTTAGGGGGGTAGATATTTCCGACAATAACTTTGTGCCCAGATTCAGAATAGATTTTTGGATAAATTTGGTTTTGATCTGTTTTATGTGAAACAGAACATCCAAGTAGAAGTATTACAACAAGAAAGGATAATTTCTTCATCGTTCTTTTTTCTTAAAAGATTTTAAAAAAGTAAAATGTTTTTTTGGAGGAATATAATCGTCAGGGAGTTTTTTTCGTAATGCTTCCACCCGAGGACGTAAAAGGTTTTTTATTCCCTCTTGTGCATTGGGATCATTCAGAGTTTTTTCTAAAGATTGTATTTCTTTCCAAATATCTTCAGGATGTGGAACTTTATTCATATTATCTTTCCTTTGAGTTTATCCATTTTTGTTAGGATGCTCATCGTGTCTTTTAAGCCAGTTGTTAAAAACGATGTTCCTCCGAGTTCTTCAAAAACCTGACAATTTTTTTGTCCATTATCAATAAAAAAAGAATCTTTAAGTGAGACATTGCATTTTTCTGCAACTTGTTTGAAGAAAGCGCCATCCGATGTATTGTTTTTCAAGAGGCCATAGTCAGTTGAGACTTCGATAAAATCAAAATATTGGTCTAGCTTTAAAACAGGCATGGTAAAGCGTC
Source organism: Alphaproteobacteria bacterium (assembly GCA_016936785.1). GTDB lineage: Bacteria > Pseudomonadota > Alphaproteobacteria > Rs-D84 > NBLK01 > JAFGXE01. The sequence goes on along the minus strand of JAFGXE010000049.1, from coordinate 11,633 downwards.
TAAAACTATCCATATTATCGGTAATCAGAATAGTTGTATAAGATTCAGACAAGCTTTTGACGGATTGTAAAATCACTGGATCAACAAACATGTTTTTGCAACTCTTTACAAATAGAGACCAAAGAGTGTCATAATCATGATGTGTGCCATTTGCGATGTATTGAATGACTTGCTCAGATGTTTTGATTCCCATTATCCAATCAATCATGAGAGAGGGGTTTTGAAAGATATGCGCATTAATCCACGTTATCACTAAGTCTGGCACATCGACTAAAAACCGATCAAAACAAATTGTGCCATCAAAATCTATAAAGAGAGCAGGTTTCATTTCAATCCTGTTTCGTATTTGCTTTCGTTTCTAAATCAATTTGTTCTTTCATATAAAGATTTTTATTATTCCACTTTTGAACAGGTTTTCCATTTAATGATGCTGAAAATATCGAAATTTTATGAGGAACAGTTTCTTCTTCAAGAGTGTAAGGCTCTTCAAATAGGTTTAAGGCATTGTAAAATGCGACTGCTTCTAGATCTTCTTCAGGATAGGTATAAAGACGAAGTGTTTCAAAACCTCGTTTTTGAGCTTCTTGTTTTGTCCATTCGAAGATTTTTTGACCAAGTCCTTTTCTTTTCCAAGGAGAACGAACGCCAAACCAGCTTAGCCATACGTCTTTAGGAGATGAAAAGTAGGGATAAAGCCCTGTGATACCAATGGGATCGTCCTTGAGATAAACAAGCCAATATGTCAAAAAAGGATGCTCTTTTTTATAGAGCCGATCAAAGAGTTTCTTGTCTATACTTGCGCGTATGTTTTCACTCCCGTTATCGTGAGGGAATATTTCTCCTTGAACTTTGATAGCTAACTCAAAGTTGTCTTTTGTTACGGGTTTAAATATCAAGCTTTCAGTCATTTACAGAACTTTTTTTATACTTAGCTTTCTAATCCTCAGAAAACCAATGAGATAAATCAGTTTATTTTTTTTCATTTTATTGCATTTACTCTTCATCAAAGCTTTTTTCCAATGATTCGATTAAAGCCAATTGTGTTTCAAATCTCTGTTCGAGTAAGATCACATCTTCAATCAAACGTCTAAGTAAGTCTTTGCCAATTCGACCTTGTGCAACCCAAAGGGCAATGTTTTCCATTTCACGGTTAAAATCTACCACACAATAGTCATATCCATTTAATTCCAAAAGGTATGCCCCTAAAGCAATACTAGTCCGTTTGTTTCCATCTTGAAAGGCATGAGACTTGTTGACCTGAAAACATAAATGGGCGATTTTATCCAAGAAGTGAGGGTAGTAGTCATCATTTTGAATATGATTTAAAACACTTTCTAATAAAGATACATTGTTATGGCCATGTCGCCCCCCAGACATATCAATGATCTTATCATGAGTTTCAATCGCATCTTTAAGATCAAAATAAAATGTTTTCATGCTATTTATCTTTCAGTCGCTTGAAAACGTCTTTGGTTTCTTCTAAACGCTCCTCAAGGGCTTTACTGCGTTCTCCGAGGAATTTTTCAAAATCGGCTTCAGGAACAGATTGAATGTAATGTTTAAGACGTTCATGTAAAACATCCCGGAAACTCAAATCACGACTAGACATTTTAATGCGCACTTTATCAATCAAAGGCTTGAACGCTGGGTTTTCTGCAAAATCTTTAAAAAGAACTTCTGCTTCTTCAGAAGAAATCTTTTGTCCTGTTTCTTTAAATTTCTTCTCTAACTCATGGGCAAGGCCTGATTCAAATCCGGCAATCAGATCCAATGCTTCGGAATAAAGAGTTTCACGAATGTTTTCGCTTTTCGCCAAACGCAAGATTTTTCTGTATTCATCAGCCTTTTCTAAAAAAATACTTTTATAGATTAGATTTGTGTACTTTCCATATTTCCAAGTGCTGTCTTCGTCAATATATTGATCTACGGCTTTTGTAAATTTCTTGCGATAATTTTCTTCTTCAAAAGCAGAGGGCAAATAATCTTCATCTCTCTGATTGATGTATTTAACATTTCCCCCCGAACGAGTAATCAAAACTTGCATCACAACATCGAGCATTGTTTGACGCATTTTCTTGGCAACTTCGCTCTCAGAAAGCAACATAGCAAAGTTCAAAACCGTTTTGAAAGAAAACAATGCAATCTTAGGGGTTCTCTGGTCAAACTCGACGACATGAATGTCGCCAAGTAAGATTAACTCTTTGAATTCTTTGAGATTTATTCCACTCAAAATTCTATATCCATTTTTTGAAAACTCAATTTCATGTGTTGAAACATAGCGATCAATTGTTCTCTCATCAATTTTGAAAATATCAGCGACCATTTGTTTGGTATAGAACAAATCATCCTTATAGATAATTCCGCCTAAATTAAACTTTTGTTGCATCGCTTTGATTGCAAAAGGGTTGTTGAGAACATTTTGCCGTTGAATTGAAGATTGTGCTAAATCTTTTTCTTTTTTCATTTTATAATCCTTTCAAGTTATAAGCATTAAATTGCAATTCTGGAATTTCTTTTATCTATTTTCAAACCATACTTTCGCCAATAATCATACTTTGGCGGACGATATTATCAATTGCGAGCTTTTGCATATCGGGTGGGTAGCCGAATTCAATAAGCAATCTTCGAACGCGAGAACGAAGGCGAGCACGCACGTCTTCTTTATCCAGGAAATTAAAATTAACATCTTTCCGACATCTAAATACAAGCGCTTTTGTGAGGGCTTTAAGAGTTTTATCTCCCATAACCGCAACGGCGCTTTTATTGTCGGACAGAGCAGTGTAAAATGCGATTTCTTCATCGTTTAAACCAAGCTCTTTCTTCTTTTCGTCAGAGTGAAGAATGTATTTACTTAAATCAATCAGTTCTTCGAGCATTTGCGTTGAGTCGATTTGATTGTTATGATATTTTTGAATGAGAGAAAGGAGCATTTCTTTAAAATTCCGCGCTTCTATAATGTTAGTCTTCTCTCTTCCACTTATTTCATCACTCAAAAGTTTTTTCAGAATTTCAAGAGCCGTGTTTTTACGTTTATGCTTATGCAACTCATTAAGAAAGTCTTCGGAAAAAATATCAATTTGTTTCTTTTCTAAATTAGCAAGCTCAAGCAAGTCAATAATCTTTATGGATTCAACAGATTGAGAAACGAGTTTGCCAATTTGTGTGTTGATATCTTCGAGTTTAAGTTTCTGTTCATTTTTAACATTCGTATTTTTCAAAATCAGTTCTTTTACGGCACCGAAGAAAACAAGATCGTATCGGATGGTTTCTGCTTCTTTTGTTGTTGCACATAGCGCATAGGCTTTTTGAAGATCGTTTGTATATTTGATGAATTTTTTACTCTGGTCAGATTTTTCGTGATTGACTAAGAAATTGAAGAGATTTATTTCAAGTTTTATCAAAGGTGCACGGTCATTTTTGCCATAAGCCTTTGTCAGCGTGTCTTTATAATCAAATCCGAACACAAGATCTTGCAGGATTGAATGCTTTTCCAGCATCAGTTTAACCGCATCTTTAGTGATGTCTTGTCCCACAATATCACGATCTTTTGGGGAATAAATTTGCAAAGCTTCTTGGAGGCTTCCTAAAAGTCCGATGTAATCGACAATCAAACCATCCGGCTTGTCTTTATAAACGCGGTTGGCACGAGCGATAGCTTGAATAAGATTATGTTCTTTTAAAAGCTTATCAAAATACATTGTGTTGATTGGAGGCGCATCAAATCCAGTCAACCACATATCGCAAACAATGATAAAATCGAGAGAGTCACTCTCAGTTTCAATGCGTGTGGAGATTGTTTTTTTATCTTCATCAGATGTTCTGTGTTTTAAAAGCTCTGCTTCATCCGTTGCATTAGAAGAAAAAATAACTTTGATCTTTCCTTTGTTGATATCTTCGCTATGCCAAGAAGGATTTAACCGAATGATTTCATTATAAAGATGAACGGCGATTTTCCGAGTTGAGCAGACAATCATCGCTTTTGAAAAGGGGAGGGCTTCTTTCCGCAAAGCAAAATGTTTTGTGATATCTTGAGCTAAAATCTCTAAGCGTTGTGTACTCCCTAAAATAGCCTCTAAACGGGCGTTTTGACCCTTGAGTTTCTCAGAATAATTAAGATCAGTTGACTCTTCAATTTGATGAAAGAGTTGATTAATTTCTTCGGCCTTTTTGTCATTGAGTTCAACCTGTGCGAGGCGAGCCTCATAACGAATAGGGACAGTCGCACCATCCGCCACGGCTTGGGCCATATCATAAACATCATTGTCGTTTCCAAAGATCGCGCGGGTGTCATTGGTTCCTTTTTCAATCGGCGTTCCCGTAAAACCAATAAAGGTCGCATTCGGAAAAGCATCCCGTAAATAGCGCGCTGATCCATCCTCAATGCCACTATGTGATCGATGAGCCTCATCCACCATGATGATGATATTGTCGCGTTCAGAAAGGGTTTTGAAAACGATTTCGTTTTGACCCATTTTATCAATCCCGAATTTCTGAAGGGTAGAGAAATAGATTCCCCCAGCCTTGATACCTTCTAACTTTGTTTTTAACTCAACCGAGCTTTCGATCTTAACTGGCGTAGACCCCAAAACCATTTTTCCGTTTGAGAATGTTTTGTATAACTGGCTGTCGAGTGCGATCCGATCAGTAATGACGACAATGGTTGGATTTTGTAGTGCAGGATCTTTTTCGATTTGTCCGGCCAAAAACATCATAGAGAAGGATTTTCCCGATCCGGTCGAGTGCCAAACAATCCCACCGCGTTTATCGCCTTTGATCGCTTTTTTGATTGAGACAAGAGAAGCATCCACGCACCGCACTTGATGATACCCGGCACAAATCTTGATATCTTTTCCGCTCATATTCGCAAAAGTGATAAAGTTTTTGATGTAATGGAGAAGTTTACCTTTTTGGAATAAATCAGAGATAATCTCTTCGATTTCGAACTTTAGATCGCCTTCATGGTCGGACCGCCAAGGATTAAAACGATCGAAACCAGAAGAAATAGACCCAACACGCGAATGATAGCCATCCGAAATGATACTGAATTGATTAAAGTAAAAAGCTTGTGGGAATTCGCGTTTATACGTTTCAAGTTGGTTAAATGCACTCCGCAAAGAAGCTTTTTCGTCAGCAGGATTTTTAAATTCAATCATACAGATAGGCAAACCATTGAGATAAACCATTACATCGGGGCGACGATGATTGTTATGCTCTTTCAGGACAAGTTGATTAGAAACAATAAAAGAGTTATTCTCAGGCGTCTTAAAATCGACGATATGAACCGTGAATGTTTTATCTTTGTAAGGGACTTTCACGCCGAGTGTCATCAGCTGGAAAATTCGCTTGTTTTCTTGAGTAAGGTTGGAAGTCTTCGGATGAATGATTTCGCTAATCGCCTCATTGATAATATCGAGAGGCAGATCAGGGTTTATTTTAATCAGAGACTCTCGCAAGACGGGTAAATAATACGCCATGTCGAAATCACCACGGAGGCATTCCCCTGAAGGGTTAGGATTGATGTCATCCCCTGAACGGTATTCATACCCCTGTGTTTGGAAAAGCGACAGTGCTTCATCTTCAACCAATTGTTCCGTAAACGGGTTTTTAAATTTTGTCATTTTTTTCCTATAGGGTATCCCAGTTGATACTAGAAGCTTTTTTAGCTTTTTTTACGTCATTCATTTGTCTTTTTTGATATTTTGTTATTATTTCATTTATCTTTTCTTTCGTTTTTTCTTCGAATTGTTTTTTAATTTTTATCTCAAAATTCTCTAAACCATCCAATGGTTTACTTTTCTTAAAGTATTTTTCTAGAAATGCATAAAAATAAGGATCGAAAATAATATAAGGGGAAGAAACATCATTTTTTAGCTTATAGTCTTTTAGTATGTTAAAATTGAAATCTTTTCCAATTAAGAAGAAAGTCTCAATTTCTTCTGACAGGAAGGGGCGAATGTGCAATTGCATGCTTAAAGAAAATTTGACAGCACTATTAAATTTTTTAAATGGATCTTTTGGGCCAGTAAGTATAGGAAGTTCTTTTTTTATTGATATTGTTCCCTTTGTTGGTAAAGAAAAGAGATAATATAAAACTTTTATTTCTTCTATTTTTATTTCACTTAACATCTGTTCCATTTCTTTTTTGTTTTTAGAAGAGATTCTCCAATTCTCTCTCCATTTTTTACATATAGCAATAAATTCTATAATCATAGTATAAAAGAATCCGAAGAAAAAAGTCAAAACAGAGGCTATAGCCAGAATACCAATAATATAAGGTATATTAAGAACAGACTTTTTGTTTAACATAATAAAAAAACCTGTTCCCAAAAGTGTGATAAAAAGATATGATCCCGCCAAAACCACCGAAATATATAGAAGAGTTCCACGATTCTTATTTAGAAACTTTACAAGTTCTGTAATGTCTTTCATTATTTTTTAACCTTTATTTTTCCGGTGATGAGTTTGGGGAGTAGTGTGTCCCGTGTCTCGGTGAGTGTCGCAATTTGTTTGATATTAGCCGAGATTTTATCAAACATAGGCGCGACTTGTGCATTGAATACCTGCATTGTGCCGTTATCCGGTACCACTGTTTTAATATTTTCTATTTGTCCTTTCGTAAGAAATGAAATCACAGATCCCCTGGACCCCATAGTTAAGTTCCTCAGTTCTTTTTGTAAGGTAAAATAAACCGGAAATAACCACTCTTCATTGTAAGGTGTTAAGACATATGTCCTCTGATAAGCATCAAACTTTCCTTCATATATCTTAACAGAAAAATCTCCGTTTCCAGAAAGCAACACAGCCTTTTGATTGAAAGAGTATTCATCACAAAGAAAGTTACCCTGTGAGCAAGTAAAAAATTTATATTTCCCATTTGGCTTTGCATGGTTGGCATTTCTTTTTCCTGTTTTGACAGGCATTAAATCCCCCAGTTTTCCTTGTTTCCAGTCTGGATGGGGGTGGGTGAGGAAGGTTTCGGTGAAAATCGTTTGGGCGAGGTCCTCCAGTGTTTTATTCTGTGCCTGCAACAGTTCGATTTTATCATCCAAACACGACAATACCCCTGCAATCCTCGCCTGCTCCTCAATATCTTCTGGGATTTGGACATAAATGCGATCAAAAGTATCTCTTGTAATTGTGTCAAATACCGCACCATGAGTATTCTTTTTAATAGTCTGAATTGAGTCTTTAACTAAATAGTATAAAAAACTCTGATCAACTTTTTCTGTTGATCGTAATCCATAACAAGACTGATTAAATGCCATTTTTTTGGAAACTTGAGCTAATGCTCCAACTGTTCCTCTAGCAGAAATGATAATATCTCCCTTTGAAAGTAGTTGAGTGCTGCTATTTTTAAAACCTTCTTCTGTAATTGTTTTTTCTGTTTTGGAAACATTTCTAGTGGTATTGTTGAAGTCCACAACAGAAAGCCAAGGGATATTCCCATTCCAATAAGAGGAGATAGAAGTTTTTGGTGTTCCGCCGCCTATAATCTCTACTACATCCCCCAAAGCTGTTTCAATCCATTTCGTCATTTATCTGTTTCTTTTCATTTCTGTTCGCATTTTATTTTTTAGCTTAGAGATTTCTTTTTTTGAGAAATCTGTTGAGACACCTTTTTCCTTTAAAAAATTAAAAGCAAGAACTCTATTTAACGGAGGAAGAGAGAGGCATAATTTTCTTATTTCATCAATTTTATTTTGTCTAAAAAAACACTCCATTGTTAGACGTGGCTCTTTTAAAAGAGTTTGAAAACTTTGAAGATTTATGATTTCACGATAGTGCGGTTGATCTATTTTAGGCATATAGATCTCAACATTTTTTTCTTCATAGAAAAATTTCTGAGCTTCGTTCAATAGCAAGTCAAAATCATTTAAACTGGATTGAAGATACAATTCTAAAGACTCTTTTATCTTATTGAAAGATTCTTGAATAGTTCCTGGCTGAGTCTCTGAATTTACAAGTTTGTTATGGTTGTTAATCTTTAAAGTAAAAAGGTTTTCCTGAGGAAATTTATATTTAGCCAAAATATGAGGGCTCTTATCTGCAATCCAAACTAAATCTGTCAATGAAATAAGATTTAAATGTTTTATATGCTCCAACTTACAATTTTCTAAATTACTGAAATCTATTTTTTTATCTAACAAAGCTTTGTAGTACCCATATAAGACTAAAATATTACTATCTATCTTTGCTATCGTAATGTTCATATTTTGTATAAAAGAAATTCGTCGCTCTTTTTCAATTTTCTTCTCGGAGAGTCTCCAGCCAAGATACATTGACACTACAGATATTAACCCAGTAAAAATCGCTGTAAATAAATTACTTTCCCAAAAAGATTGATGAGTAACTTTTTCTAATAATATTTTTAAACTTTCAATATCCATATTTATGTCTCCGCCTTTTTCAATTGTTTTTCGATTCCTTTATTCATTTTATCTTTGTTTTTCAGTTTGTTATTTGTTGTATTTTCAATATTTCGTAAAAAAGTTCTTTACTTTTCTAAATTTTTTTCATATACTGATTTTCAGTTTGATCCAGTGTTCTTCCTCTCAAATGCCTCTTGTGGCTTAAATAGCAAGTTCTTACCGAGATAGATAGCTGGATTTTTTTATTCCGTCATAATCCTTTTGATTTCATTTAATTTATTTAACTCTTTTAGTTTTTCTCTTAACTCATGGTGTTTTGGAATCATATTACAAAGATAAGAGTAAATAAGTTCATAATTTTTATCAGGATTATAGGTTAGAATTTGTTCGTAATGAAAAACTCGATTTCTAATGCGTCGGATTTCATCCAATTCTTTAGAAATTGTCCCTAAGCTTTTTGAAAAATTTGGAAAGATATTTTTAAATTCTTTTTGCTTCCAAATTGTTTGATCATACGCCTTGTTAAAAAGAGATGTCCAAAATCCTAATCCTAACTCAGAAATAACGCGATCCTCATCTTCTTTATTTTTTGGCGTTTTTAGTCTTTTTAGACATGATAAAAATTGATCCGTTTGTTCTTTCTTTAAAATATTTTGTATGAAATCGGAATTAGGGTCAATCCAATCAGGCCAAGTTTTCTTGAGATGATTTGCTACTTTATTTCTTAATGTTATTTCAAAGAAATGAAGATACTCATAATATAATTGAGAGATAGAAATGTTTTGCAAATAATACTTTACAGGATCGTCATATTTTTCTTCAAAAGATCCCATTCTTTTCTTTGATAATAATTTTCTGAATTCCTCAATTTCCATCCTATCCCTCAACTTTCTGTAATTGTTTTTCGATTTCAGCATTCAATTCGGCCTCTTTTTTCATCTGCTCGGCCAGTTCCGCCATCAAGCGGGGAAATTTTTTCTCAAACGGTTCGCTATCTTCTTCCGCGTCCTTAATTCCAACATAGCGTCCCGGCGTTAACACCCAGTCATTTTTTTCAATCTCGACCACGGTTGCCACTTTACAAAAACCAGCCACATCCGCATAGTCCTTATTTTCCCGCCATGCATCATATTTTTCCACCATCGTTTGAATGTCGGCGTCTGTGAACTCCTTATGCGTGCGATCCGCCATAAAGCCCACTTCGCGCGCATCAATAAACAAGGTTTCATTCGTCTTGTCTCGTCCCTTGCGCATAATCCACAGGCACACTGGAATTTGAACAGAATAGAACATTTGACCGGGGAGCGCAATCATGGCCTCGACAAGGCCGTCTTTGATCATATTTTTACGGATTTCAAACTCTTCTTTTGTGGCCGTCGACATCGATCCATTGGCCAACACCACGCCGGCCACCCCTTTCGGCCCCAAGTGGTGGATCATGTGTTGCAGCCATGCATAGTTCGCATTATTCTTTGGTGGAATCCCATATTTCCACCGCACGTCTTTGGATAAAATCTCCTGCCCCCATTCACTTTGATTAAACGGCGGATTGGCCAGAATAAAGTCCGCCTTTAATTCTTTGTGCAAATCATTGCGGAGTGTATCTTCGGGCATATCCCCGATGTTTCCGTTAATGCTACGGATGGCCAGGTTCATGAGGCATAGGCGACGGGTTGATTCATTGTATTCTTGTCCATAGACGGCAATATCTTGGCGATTATGTCCATGGGCAAGGGTAAACTTTTCGGATTGGATAAACATGCCGCCCGATCCACAACACGGATCATAGATACGCCCTTTATAGGGTTTGATAATTTCAACCAATGTTTTGACCACCGATTTTGCAGTGTAAAATTCACCGCCCCGTTTTCCTTCGGTAGAGGCAAAGTTTGAAATGAAATACTCATACACCCGACCTAAAACGTCTTTTTCTTCTTTTAAATCTGAAAAATGAATGTTGTTTGTGAACAAATCAATCAATTCACCCAAGTTGTGTTTATTGAGCGTTGGGCGGTTATAATTCTTGGTCAAAACCCCTTTGAGATTTGGATTGTGCTTTTCAATCGCAATCATTGCATTATCGATAATGAGACCGATTTCATCGGATTTTGCATGATTAGCCAATGTGTTCCAACGAGCTTCTATAGGGGTGTAAAAAATCCCATCTGCCATATATTCGTCTTTTTCTTCCTCCAGTCCTAAACCTTCCGCCTTTAAGGCATTATATTTCAATTCAAAGGAATCCGAGATGTATTTTAAGAAAACCAATCCCAACACAACATATTTATACTCGGACGGGGAAAGCGTGCCACGTAGCTTATTTGCCGCAGTGAAGAGGACTTTTTCGATTGAAAGTTCAGATGAATTGTTTGTCGCCATGTTTTAGACCTTTTGAAATTTTAAAGTAACAACTCTAAACCATCATAAACATTTATTCAATGATGATTTTTATCCTTGACAGGGGCGTTTTCTTATGAGATAATATTCTCATACCTGTAAGAGGTTATAAATAAAAATTAAATTCTCCCTTCGGGGCATCAAATATACGGGGCGTGGCAACAGACAGTTTTAATAGAGCTTTGTTCCAGTTAAAGCGCCCCACCAATAACAAGGCCACTCTAAGAGTGGCTTTATTGATTCTAGGCTATTAATATAAAAAAATCCCCGCACTTCTATCTTTTCAGATATTTGTTTGGGGTAAAAAAGAATTATTTCTTTTTTTTTCCTTTTGGGCGTTTAATGGTCGGCTCTTGACCATTTTTACCCTTTCGCGTTTTTGCCATAGGACTTCTATTTAAAGAGATTTAAAAACTATTTTTTAAGTAGCCAAAATTTCCATTTTGGCGGGAATTTGGGAGAAATATCCTCAATTGTTAACTCAGGATCCCAAGTGTTTCCCATTCTACTCAATTTTGTTTTCATTTTAGCCCCATCAAGAGACTTGGCTCTATGATGGAATTTAACAGAAAGTAATCCATCTTTTGTTAGTCTTTTTCTAACTCGAGATTTAATAATGTTTCCGTTTTTCGTCAAGATTTCGCATTGGATATGTGTATCCTCTGCAGATTTTTTTGCCTTCATACTTTTAATTTTTAAAGTTTGCTTAAGATATAGAACATATAATTTAAAATGTAAAGTCTTTTTTATTTAAGACCTAATTTGAAATACTTTCTTTTGAGAGCCTGTTCAGAATCTTTTTGAATTGTATTTTTAGGCGTTTTTAGAAAGATTTTTGTTCTTTTTGATCCCACGTATATTATACGT
>JAFGXE010000048.1 GCA_016936785.1 Alphaproteobacteria bacterium | reverse complement strand
GGCGCCGTCCAATCAAATAGCTCAACAATTTTTTTACCAACTGTGTAAGAACTCCCCTGTGTTGAATGATCTTTTCCCCCTGGCTCAAAATCAACCTTTTCATACGCCCACCGCATAGGCCAGTCAACTTTCCACGGAAGTTTTGCACGTTTTGTCGTTTCAATATCTTCAGAACCATCAAATCCACAACTCTCACAATGGTAAGAAACTGATCTCCCATCATAACCTGTATTATTTGTTCGATCTTTCCCACATTTTTCACAGTAAAAATTAATCGGTAAATAATCCTTAGGCAAAGGCTCTTTTCGCCATTCATCTAGGATCTTTTTAATTTTATCTTTATTCTTAAGTGCAATTTGCATCCCTTTATTGTATTTATTTTGGGGATACATTTTCCCTTGTCGAATAAATTCAACATAATCAATTCCTACTTTTGCAATTTCTTTTTCAAATGGTTTTTCGAATGCGTCTGCAAGACACGCCTCCTTTCCAAAAGGATCTGGCACTTGGCTCACTGATTTAAAAAGATTTTCTGTTAACATTTCAGGATTAGGAAGATTCCCTGGAACTTTACGAAAAGTATCAAAATCATCCCAACTATAAATAAAGCGAACTTTCTTGCCCATTTTAATCAATGCACGCGCCACAAAATCTGTTGTGATAACTTCTCTAAGATGACCAAAATGTGCAAAACCCGAAGGGCTCACACCAGAAGCGAGTGTATATATTTCTTTATCACCCTTTTCTTTAATAACGCGAACTGCTGTTTGATCAGCCCAATGGACTAAATTCATCTTGTATCCTTTTTTCTCTATAAAAAAACACCGCTAGTGCGATGTCTGTTTTTCTTTATTTTGCACGAAAACAACACCGCATTTACGCGAAGATTTGTTTTTTAACTTGTTTTCGTGTTGTATTCATACCGTTCAGTTTATAAAACTTTTCTTTTTATTGCAATAAAAAACTTGCAAACCTCCGTCTTTTTCTTTAATTTTTAATACGAAACATACTGAAAGGAGTTTGCTATGCTTATTCGTCTTAGAAATTTACTCGGCTATATTTTACTTGGAGCGGTTGCTGGCTACATTTGCTATAATACCGGATACGACTTTGGGCAAAAGTATGTCGCTGTGACAAAATCTGCTCTTTTACGAACACTCAAAAAGACTGTCGATCATGTGCAAGATGAAGCAAAACGTGCGGTTGGACGCGCTCAAGCGCAAGCAAAACAATCTCTTCAAAATCTAAAAAATGCGGCAAATCAAAGTAAAACAGCACTTGTAAATTCTGCAAAACAAAGCGGAAAAGATCTTGAGTCTGCTGGAAAAGGCATGCTAAATACCGGAAATATCTTTGGACTTGTGACAGGTCAAAAGAGTATTAAAGATATTGAAAAAGAAGCTAAAGACAAAGTAAAAGCCGAAGAAAAGAACCTCCGTAATAGCGCGAAAGCACAAGAAGATGTGCTCAAAGCAAAGATTAAAGCAGAAGAAGATCGCCTCAAAGCAGAAATGAAAAATCTCTTTGATGTTGAAGCGGTTGAAAACGCCATCAAAAACGATGTCATTTCAGCCCTTAAACTTGCTGTAAATCTGTATTGGGATCTCCTTCTTTATGCAATTTTGTCACTCTTTGTTTTGATTGCATGTGTCTACCTCATTGTGAAGAATGTCATTTTAATTGTGTTGATTTCACTTGGAAAAACAACAATTGGATCCGCAAAACTTGTTGCAAAATCAGTGAAGAAAAAAAAGAATAACTAGCCGTGGAAATTACATACTACCCAAATCCTTTACTGCGTAAAATCGCAAAGCCTGTGGCAAAGATTACGCCACAGGTTTTACAAACTCTCGACAACATGCTTGCACTGATGTATGTGGCGAATGATAAAGGGGGTGTTGGGCTTGCGGGTCCTCAAGTCGGATTGTCTGAACGCCTTCTTGTGATCGATCCCTCGCATGAAGATGAAGAAAGAACTCCTTATTTTTTAATCAATCCTGAAATTGTAGAACTGTCTGGTGAAGACTGTGAATATGAAGAAGGATGTCTATCTCTTCCAGGTATCTATGCGCCTGTCGTGCGTCCTGAAAAATGTATCCTTAAATACCTTGATCGTGAAGGGAAAGAACAGATTATTAAAGCAGATGGTTTTCTTGCACGTGTCATTCAACATGAGATGGATCACTTAAATGGAAAACTCTTTATTGATTATCTTTCCCCTCTTCGCAAAAAGATTATTGCAAAAAAACTGAAAATGCTTGAGGAAAGATATGGCTAAGATTATCTTCATGGGGACTCCAGACTTTTCTGTTCTCGCCCTTCAAAATATTGCGCAACACCATGATATTGTTGCCGTTTATACACAACCACCACGACCTGCTGGACGGGGACAAAAATTGCAAAAAAGTCCTGTTCATTTAAAAGCAGAATTGTTGGGATTGCCTGTTTTTACCCCAAATAATTTTAAAAATTCTGAAGATGTTGAAAAATTTCAATCGCATGATGCAGATTTTGCTGTTGTTGTTGCTTATGGTTTAATTCTTCCGCCAGCTATATTTGAAGCGCCTAAAATTAACACTGTGAATATTCATGCTTCTCTTCTTCCGCGTTGGCGCGGGGCAGACCCTATTCGGCACGCGATTTTGGCTGGAGACGAAATAACAGGTGTTTGTATTATGAAAGTTGAAAAAGGTCTCGATACAGGGGATGTTTATCTCACAGAAGAAACACCTATTTTGAGTGATGATACAGGACAAAGTCTTCACGATATCTTAAGTGTCCTCGGTGGAAATCTTATTTTGGATTATCTCAAAGATTATAAAATGCTGACAGGTGTTTCGCAAAAAGAAGATGGAATGACCTATGCCTCTAAATTTTCCAAAAAAGATATGGAAATTGATTGGATGAAAACGGCAAAAGAAATTGACCAACACGTGCGCGCTTTTTTCCCAAGCGGTGCAATTTACATAGTAAATGACCTCCCTATTAAAGTAAAAAAAGCAAAAATTATTGAAGAACAAACAACTCAAAAACCAGGAACAATTCTTTCAAAAGAAGATCTCAAAATCGCTTGCGGAAACGGCACCGTTATTCAACTTGAAATCCTCCAACGCCCTGGTAAAACAGCTCTCCCACGCGAAGAGTTTTTGAAGGGTGCAAAAGATGTTTTTTAGATTTTTTAAACTAAAACCTTTTCTAGAAGGATATCTTCCTGAAAAAGATGGACACCTTGTATTCTATCATGTTTATGGAAATCCAAAAGGCTTCCCAATTCTTTCTTTTCATGGAGGACCTGGCAGTCGTAGTAAGACAAAACATGCTCAAACTTTTGATTTAAAAAAATTTAAAGTTATTCTCTTTGACCAACGCGGATGTGGAGAATCCCTACCAACAGGAGAAACAAAAAATAACACCACTCAAGATCTTTTGAATGATTCAAAACGCCTTCTCGATTTTCTTAAAATTAAAAAGGTTATTGTGAGTGGTGGATCTTGGGGCTCAACAATGGCTCTTTTATTTGCACAAGCCTATCCTGAAATAGTTAAAAAACTCAGTGTAAGTTTAATTTTTCTTGCACGGCAGTCTGATCTTGATTGGTGGAAAGATTCTGCCATTTTTTATCCTGATATGATGGAAAAAATTAAAAAAGAAGTTAAAAAGAATATTCCTTTAAAAGATTTTTATGGTAAACTCGTTCAATCTTCTAAAAAATCAGATCAAAAAAAGGCGGTTTCACTTTACGGTGCTTATGAAAATATGCTGGGTTCGTTGAACCCTCAGTTTTCTAAAGAAGTTCCTACGGACAAGCAAGTTCAGTCTTTTAAAGTTTTTTCTCATTACGAATGTCATAATTTTTTTTTAAAAGAAAATGAAATTCTCAAAAACATTCAGAAAATTCAGCATATTCCAACTCTTATTCTTCATAATCGCCTTGATTTTGTTTGTCCTCTCAATCAAGCTTATGATTTACACAAAGCTCTTCCAAAGTCAAAACTCATTATTGTGCCAGAATCTGGACATGGCGGATCTTTAATGAAAAAAGTCTCAAAAACAGAAATTAAGAAGTTTTTATGATTATTTTAGGAATTGATCCAGGGCTCGTTCATACAGGTTGGGGTGTGATTGAAAAAGATGGCTCTCGGTTGAAATATATTGCTGAAGGGACAATTTCTCCGCCTGTAAAGAAAACGCTACCAGAACGTCTTGCATTTATTTATGAAGGTTTGCAGAAAGTTTTTGAACAGTATATTCCTGAGATTACAGGGGTTGAAGAAGTTTTTAGTAATGTGAATCCTAAGACAACACTCCTTCTTGGACAAGCGCGAGGCATTGCATTACTCACCCCTGCTCTCTTTAAATCATCTGTCATGGAAATTAGCGCCACTATGATTAAAAAGTCTGTTGTCGGGACAGGGCACGCGTCTAAAGATCAAATCCAAATGATGGCGAATATTCTTCTCGGTGGAAAAATTAAAAATGACTCTGAGCATTCTGCTGATGCCCTTGCAATCGCCATTACAACAGCACATTTGAGTTAGTTTTTTAGAACGATTGAATCCCTTGACGATGCTCGAGATGATAAATTACTTTTCACCGACAAATCGGACTTCAGGTTCAAGATGAATATGAAATTTTTCAAAGACTTTTTTCTGCACAAAAGCCACAAGATCTTCAAAGTCCTGAGCGGTTCCTGTGCCATCATTAATAAAAAAATTCGCATGTTTTTCAGAAACAAAAACACCCCCGATTTTTGTCCCCTTTAACCCTGCTTCATCAATCAAGCGCCCTGCAACATGTCCTTCTGGATTTTTAAATGTTGATCCAGCTGTAGACTGCCCAAAAGGTTGGCTTGCGTTCCGCTTTTCTTGCGTTTTTTTCATCTTCTCAAGTAGTTTTTCACCATCACATACTTGGCACTTAAATGTCGCCTCTAAAACAATTGAACCTTGAGGAAAATTTGAATGGCGATAAGAAAATTCACATTCTTCTTTTGAAAGAGTCTTAAACTCTGCTTCTTTTGTCAGAATCTTCACAGATTCGATACAATCTGCAATTTCTCCACCATAACATCCTGCATTCATTCTTACCGCACCACCGAGCGTTCCTGGAATTGTATAAAGAAACTCCAATCCACTTAGATTGTTTTTTTGAGCTGTCAAAGCAACTTTACGTGAAGCACATCCTGCACCAAATGTTAGAAAATTATCTTTTACTTTTTCTTCAGAAAAAAAAGATCCAAGATGAAGAACAGCGCCCCGAATTCCTTTGTCTCGCACAAGTGTATTTGAACCTGCTCCTAGGATAGAATAATCCTTTTGATCATTTTGTTGAATAAAACTTTGAAGAGCCTCGACAGAGGTTGGCTCGAAAAAGAGATCCGCTGGTCCGCCAAGCTTAAGCCATGTCAAATTTTTAAGAGAATAATTTTCTTTTTTCATTATCTCAGTACTATACTCTTTTTATTGCTTTTGAACAATAAAAAAAGAGCCGAAGCTCTTTCTGAATTTATAAAATAAGTTATTTTTTAATAATCTTAATTCCTGCAGAGCCACCTTTTTCTTTATTTTCGATACGGACTCCGGCATTTCCATTACGCATTTTTTTCTTGTTTTTGATTTTAATTCCAGCTGTTCCACCATGGTTACATTGCATTTTTGTACATGTACAATTTTTTTCTGAATTTGAACTTGAACATCCGCCAAGAACAAGCACCGCACCGACTAGAATTAGACTTAATTTTTTCATTTTTTCTCCTTTTCTCACTGGTCATAATAGACACATTTCTAGTATGTCATATTCACTCAGTCTTTTCAAGTTTTTTTTGATCATCTCTTTCCACTTTAAGTGTTTCCAATGTTTCATATAAATCTTCTTTATCAATTTTAAAGACTAAAGGTTCATTTTTTTTATACCCTAACAAATCAGCCTGAGTTTGATCTATGATAATTTTATACTCGCCTGGTTTAAGTTTATTGAACGTATAATATCCATCAGAATCTGTAATCTTTTTATCAACTTCTTTATCTTCCTTCATTAAAATAATCTGAATTCCCGAAAGAGGATATATTTTCCCTTCTGCTCCTTTCATCATGACATCCCCATCAATTTCTCCGAGCTCATATATTGGAAAAACCACGGGAGTAACTGTTCCTGTTCGAGGAAGAACAGAAATATTTTTTTCTTTTGGGTAATAAGAAATGTCATCCAAAGAGTCTGTATCTATTTCTAATGACGAGAGTTGGTAAGGCATTGCTCCTGTCATAAATACATACGTTTCATCTTCACTTTCCAGCTTTCTCGTTCCACTACTTTTATAACGCATATTTTCCAATGGTTCATCTCCTACAGATAATTTATCATCATAATCTTGATCAAGATATGATTTCGCAGAAAATGCTGATTTTTGTGACTGTCCAGGTTCATCTAAATAAACTTCTCCTGTGGAAGGATTATTCAAAATACTTGCGTTATAAGAGATTTTAAAAGTCTGAATATCTTCTGTATTGGTAGAAACACCTGCGCTTAAAGTTCCAAACGAAAAACGTTTAGAGAGTGAAAGTGAGTAAGAATCAACAACATCCCCTTCAATACTATTTGATCGCATCCAGTTTGACTGGAGAAGTAATTTTTGTTTTGTTTGAAAATCAAGACCAAGTGATGTGCTTTGAAGATAGTTCTCCATTAAATCATAACGCCCTGTCCCACGAATTGAGTAACGTCCAGTTCTAAAATTCAAGTTTGAAATACCAATATTTTCTCGAATTCCTGAAAATCTTTTTTTGTATTTATTTTCAAGAGAGAGATAAAATTTCCACCATGATAAAGAAACCATATTCGAAACTTCACGGTAAAAATCCTTCTCTTTGTTTCGTCCTTCTATATATCGTGTCAAAAATGGGAGAGATCCTACAAAAGGAATCGGCAGTCTTCCACGAATATTTGCTCTTGAAATAGATTCTACAAACTCTTCATCAAGAAATGCTTTTGCTGATTTTAATCCATTAAACTTACTATGCTGTAAGTTTAAATTATAACTTCCCAAACTCATTTCTAATGTACTATCTAGAGCTGGAGTATCTGTGTTTTCACTATAAGCCCCTGACACAGCTACTCGAAAAATAGAAAATCCAGTTCGCAGTCCTAACATTCCCATCGTTTCATCAAAGATATTTTTTTCACTTGTCTCTTCTGTTGGTTTGAATAAAACAAGTCCTCCTGTTAATGAAAGACCTTGTGTCACACCATATTCACTATACAATCCGAATTCTTTTCCTGTCACTTTTTGATTCTCAAGCGGAATGAGTGGCATTGATTTTTCCTGAGCATATAACCTAAAACCCAATTCACCAGCATCAACAGAAGTTGCAGAAAGATAAACAGTCTGTTCTTCCTCCCGGGATTCTCCTTGCTCACCATAGTAAACAAGCTTCAGCTTGTTCATGCCTAGATTGAGCGGAATATCATCAAACCGATACTGTCCTGTTCCATCTCCCCTTGAAAAATCTTGAAGAACATTATTTTGATAAAGCTCAACCTCCCATCCTTGAGCCAGTAATCCAGTTAAATCAAAATGACTTTCCATTGCATTACTTTTTTCATCAAAAGTTGAAAGATTAAATCCACGACCAAAAGAAGAACCTGAAATCAAACTCATGTTATACCCACTTACATCTCCAGCTTCAAAATATTTTATTTGAGAGACAGGCATAAAACGACTTACTTTAAAACGTGCATTCTTTGTATCCATGGCAGATGAGCCAGAAAAATTAAAACTTGAGTCAAGACCAAAAAGAATCCCATTTCCAGAAAGAGAATATGTTGTATAGGTTTCTTGACCATCTGGTTTTTGAGTATGATCTCCACTAATTGACAAATCAAGAAAAGGAAACGTAAACCATGCTATATTTTCAATGAAAGGATCTGTGAATTGCGGTTTTTCTTTTCGTGAACTTTCTAACATCTTATGGCGTTTTTCTCTCTCTACACGCTCTTCAAAAGGCATTTTTTCTAAAGCTTTCATTTGAAGCGAAAGATCGAGTGGATTTACTTTTGTTTCCAGTGGAAAAAATTTATCCAATAATCCGCTTTCAACATATATTCCTTCATCTCCCCACAAAATATCCTCTGAGTCTAATGAGATTGTTTGCGTATTTGTTCTTACTTCTTTTTTTTCTAAATCAAGTGAAAACTCTCTGTCATTTGAAATGAAAAATCCCTTAGCTTGTCCTGTTTCGACATCGACTTGAATTGGGAATTCTAAACCACGAACAACTTCGCCTAAAGGAACATAGAATTTATCATCAATTCGATAAGCTTCAAATCCTTCTGAAACTTCCCAGCGACCCATTTTTGATTCAAGAATAACATAGTCTCCTGTTTCCGATAGCGCCATATCACGCACGAAAGGATCTTGTGCAAAGATCCCTGTTGTAAATAAAATTGAAAAAATGAATAGCCAAACTCTTATAACTCAAGCTCTTTCACAATTTTAACAGGATTTTCTTTAGTATCCTCTTGTATTTCAATACGCACTTTTCCTGATTTTATATCAGATATTTCAATTGCCTCTGAAGACTTCTCTTCACGTTTAAAAAGCTTAATGTCTATTTTTCTCTGAGAAAGATTCGGATAAATCGTAAAATTTTTGAGACAACCTATCTCATCTTTGCCATCAAAAACTTTAATTTCTCCTCGAAAAGATCTTTCTCCCTTTCTTAAGAGAGTCAACGAGATAAATGCGTTACCATCTTTATCTTCATCTATCGAGATTCCTTTGACATCAATCTCTAAACTTAAAACACCTTTTCGAATAATGACTGGAATCGTCAAACCATAATCTGCTGTAATCTGGAATCCCATTTTACCTTTATCAACTTCTCCTCCCATTTCCAGTGCAGAACTTTCTTTCTCAAGCACAGATAAGTATGAACGATACTCACCATCTGCCAAGCTATTTTTATTTTTCACCATCACGTTGATTGTTTGTGTTTCACGTGGTTGTAAAGTCACTTTTTTAGGAGAAAAACGAATTGTGTTCTCTGCAAATTTATCTCCATTACTTTCTTCTGTAACCTTTTTATATCCGCCATCTTCACTCTGATGATAATTAACAACCTTAATTCTGTAAGACTTTGCAATATCCGTCATGTTAGTAATCTTAACAGACTGTTTTTTATCTTTTCCTTCAAAAATAAGCTTTTGAGGGAAAATTAAAAACCCGGCTTGTGCTGAAAAGTAATAGAAAAATGATCCTAAAAAAATAGTAAAAAATAAACGCATTCCTTCTCCTTGATATTAATTTGAAAATTCTAAAAATGTTTGCATATAATCGTACCTGATTTTACGATCAAATACAAATAAAAAACCAGCCAAAACTGGTTCTTTATTTTCTCGTAAACAAAAAATTAGAGAATTATGGATAAATTACTGAAAGCTGGTAAGGAGCTCCATAAGATTTAGTTGTTGAAAATTCTCCAGCTTGTTCTGATCCATCAAGCTCAACACTTCCGCCAACAGTAAAAGTTGCTTCCCCATTTAAATCCAATTCTACAGATGAATCACTTAAGATTGGTGTAAAAGGCGCCATATTATAAGGAGCACTTACTCCTTTTCCATACAATGCTGACAGCATTGCACTTTCGTCAACTTGTATCTCAACAACTTCTGAAGGCTTTCCCGTTACTGTAAATTGTCCAACCATGACAGGACCAGGGCATAAGTAAGCTGATGGACATAATACTGTTCCATTTGGTTGCATCGTAACAATACCTGGACCATCCATTGCAACATCCCCAAAATCGACAGATTGCTCTTCACTCAAAGACAAAGATGTAATCATATTAACATGCGCGTCTCCAGTTGCTGTTGCGGCATCAACAGCTGTTGATCTCAATAAAGTAATAATCGTAATCAATAATAATTTTTTCATCATTTACTCCTTTTATTTTAAGTGAATATATTTTTTCACTTCTAGTTTTTCACCATCTATTTCATTCACCGATAACTTTACTTGAATTGTTTCATTTAAATCAAAATCAACACCTTTCATAGAAAGCTTAAATGCTTGATCTTTCAATACTGTATATAGAGCGATCGACTTTTTTGCTAAAAGTTTATCTTTTTGATAAACTTCAATAGATCCTTTTATTGATTTATTGCCAAACCTTTTAACTTCAACTTCAATTTCTTGACTCTTTTTTAAAAGTTTCACTTTCCCTATTTCAATACCACTCTCTAAAACACCACGACGAACAATAACCGGAATCATTGTCTTCAATTGACCTTGTATAACAAATCCTTTCATTTGCGATAATGTTTCAGGGGTCTCTTTTTCTAAGATTGAAAGATAAGAGACATACTCTCCATCATCCATTATTTCTGGAACAGAGATAAATATTCCCTCTTTCTCTCCAGGTGCTAATCGAATTAAGTTTTGAGATATTTTCAAGAATTTATCTGCGACTTTAAAATCTTCTGTTGATTTTTCAATTTTATCATACCCTCCAGCTTTTCTTTGTTTAAGATTTTGGATACTTATCTCATAAATTTTATCCGTCTCGCTGTCGTTTTTGATAACAATCTCTTTTTCAATTTGAGAGTCATCAAATAAAACACGATACTCAGACAAGACAAGCCCTGCCTGTGCTTGAAATGTTATAAAAAAAAGACCTAAAATAAGTTTCTTCATTTTCTCTCCTTATAAACGAACGCTATCATACCTTACGAAAAAAAGAAATAAAAAACCAGCCGAAGCTGGTTTTTTATTTTAAACCTATTTTAGTATACAACACTAAGAGCGTAAGCGGAACCACCTTCTGTTGTATTCGTTGTTGAGTAATCCCCGGCTGGCTCATCTCCATTTACAGCAATGCTTCCACCAACAGTAATCGTTGCTGTTCCTGATGTAAGCGTTGGTGTAGATGTGCTTAACGTTGGCACAAAGTGAAGTGCTGTAGCCCCTTGACCTGCAACATAAAGATCTGCTTCATCATCAATAGATACAGTCACCACCTCATCTGCTTTTCCATTAATTGTAAAAGATCCAACTGTTCCTGAACCTGCACAAATATATGTTGACGGACATGTAATTGCCCCATCAGCTGCAGCAATTGAAATTGTTCCTGACGTTCCTGTATCCATCGCAACATCTCCAAAATCTACTGATGCTGTTTCTTCAATAGATAATGGTGTAATAACATTTATACGTGCTTCTCCCTCTGCCGTAGCAGCTTCAACAGCTGTTGATCCAAGCAATGTCATCATTGCAACAAGTGACACACCAAGTAGTTTTTTCATAATCTTTTCTCCTTTATTAGATTAAACTCAGATTGAGTATGAAAATATGATATCATAAAAAGCACCTTAAATCAAAAAGATTTTTATAAAAAATATAACTTGAACTAAAGAAAATCCTAACTTATGAATTACAAAGAAATCCTCAATATCTCTTTC
>JAFGXE010000047.1 GCA_016936785.1 Alphaproteobacteria bacterium | reverse complement strand
ACTTTTGGGATAACATCACCTGAGCGTTCAACAAGTAATGTGTCTCCAATGCGAATATCTTTGCGGGCAATTTCATCTGCATTGTGTAGTGTCGCATGAGAAACAAGAACGCCCCCAATATTGACGGGTTCGAGATCTGCAACAGGGGTTAAGACGCCTGTGCGTCCAACTTGAATGCGAATATTTTTGAGTTGTGTTTGAGCGTGTTCTGCCGGAAATTTATGAGCAATCGCCCAACGTGGCGCCCGTGCTGTCATGCCGAGTTGTTCTTGGAGTGCAATTTCATTTACTTTATAAACGATTCCATCAATGTCGCATGGAAATGTCGCGCGATTTTCTTCTAATTTGTGATAAACATTTTCGATATCTTTTTCATTCTTACAGATGGTGAAAAGATTGATCGGAAGTTTGAGGTGTTTTGCAAAGTCAAAAAACTCTGTTTGGGTTTTCCAAGGTCTTGGAGAGACTTCTCCCCATGTATAAACAGCAAATTTAAGTGGGCGAGTTGCTGTAATTTTAGAATCGAGTTGTCTCAAACTTCCAGCTGCCGCATTCCGTGGATTTGAAAATATTTTTTTCCCTTTTTCTGTGAGTTTTTGATTCATTTCAAAGAAATCTTTTTTATTGAGATAAACTTCACCACGCAATTCTAAAACATCAAGGTCTGTTTGGAGAGACATTTTAAATTCAGGAATAGTTTTCATATTTTCAGTAATATCCTCGCCAATTTTTCCGTCCCCACGTGTCGCAACATGAATTAATTTTCCTTTTTCATACCGTGCTGAAAATCCAATTCCATCAAGCTTCGGTTCTGCGATTATTGTCGGAAAAACATCTTGTTGTAGATTCTTTCTAAGACGTTGGATGAAATCTGAAAAGGCTTCAAGCGAGAAAATATTATCTAATGAAATCATGGGAGTGGCGTGTGTGATTTTTTTAAAGCCAGATTTTACTTTTGCTCCAACATTTTTAGAGATTCCATATTTGCGGATGAGTTCAGGAAATTGTTCTTCAATTTTAAGTGCGCGTTTTTTGAGCGAATCATACTCTGAATCAGTGAGAGAAGGAGCGTCTTTAAGAAAATACTCTTCATTTGCTTTTTTGATTTTTTTTGAAAGCGTTTTGAGTTCTTTTTCTGCCTCTTCAATATCAAAAAACAAAGAGATATTCTTCATAGGTTTTTTACTTTTTCAATAATGCGCGCATAAGTTGATTTAATGTGGTCTTCTGTGACATTGTTGAGAACATCTTCTACAGGAATCCATTTAACCCCTGCATTTTCTTCTGGAAGATGTTGAAGGGGGGCTGTTTCCTCTGCTTCAAATAAAAAAACTGGATTATAATGTAAATGATCTGGAATAAATTTCCCGCGTTTTACGTGAGGCATCACAATAATAACACTTAAATCAAAAGGTTTTTCAGAAAGTGTTCTAAATTCTGTGAGACCTGATTCTTCTCCAACTTCTTTGCGTGCGACATGAAGGCAATCTGAATCTCCGTCGGCATGTCCGCCTAGCCATGCCCAACTTTGATAGATATTATGAAAAGCCATCAGAACTTTTGATCGGTCTTTATTCACAACCCAGGCTGTTGGCGTGAGATGTCCAATAAGGTTTTCGCGCGTGAGCCATTCTTCTTTTGAAAATTTGTTAAAAAACTGAAGGAAAGAGTCTCTATAGCCTGATTCTTTTTCGTTAAAAGGTTTATGATTTAAAACATCTTCATAGATAGACATAAATTTCTCTTTTAATTTTGGTGGCCAGCAAAAATTTCTTTAAATTGTTTGACGTGGAAACGAAAGAGCGTTGCAGGATAAAGGTCTGTGTAGCTTTGCCCGCGCAGCGAGTCATCAAGTTCAACTTCCATTTGGATCGTTAGAAATTGTGTCGAGATGGAATCATCTGGGTTGAGAACATAGAGCTTAATGTAAGTTTCCCAAAAGTCAGAACGTAATGATTTGTGAGGGGGGCTTAGAATTTCAACCGATTGGGTTTTCCCTTCTTGAACCATTTTCATAACAGAGGTATGGTAGCCTGCGACTTTATCACTAATTTTTTCCCATACGTCACTTTTTTCAGACATAGTCCAAAGAAAATAAGGGGCATTTTCTGGCACTCTTTTATGATCGCCATCTGTCCACCAAAGCCCAAGGTTTTTTTCCATCAAATTCGAATCTGGGTGAATGGTGTAGTAGTAAGTAATGAAGTCTTGAATAAGGCGACTTTTAATCACTTTTTTTTGATCTTCGGACATCAGGTCTGGTGAAACAGGAAAAGTGTGAAATTGCGCAATGCCTTCTTTCTTTTTTACAAAGTAAGGGAGCACATTGAAAAGATCTTGAGTCCAAAGAGCTTTTGCTATTCCAAAAGATAGAAAAAGACTGACGATCATTGATCCAATAATGAATAAAGAGAGTAAAAAAGAAATAAGTCTATTCATGAACATCAACTCTTATTCCGTACGAAATAACTTGAAAAAGGTATTCGCTTTTTGAATTTTCTGGCGTGTCTTTAACGCCAACGAGAGCGATTCTTTTAGAAGCTTGTCCTTT
>JAFGXE010000046.1 GCA_016936785.1 Alphaproteobacteria bacterium | reverse complement strand
GCCCTTGGTTAAGCCATCTCCAGCGTTGCAATGTTCTATGAGATATGCCCCATTTTTCTGCTAGTTCGTGTTCACTCAAATATATTTGTTTTTGCATGGTAAAATCCTTTCGTTTAGGTTAATGTAGGTTACGATTCAATGAATGCTTGCTTTGCTTGTGATATCAAGTTTTATGTTCATAAAAGTTTGCATTAAAGGACAAGTGGGTGTTC
Organism: Alphaproteobacteria bacterium; assembly: GCA_016936785.1. GTDB lineage: Bacteria > Pseudomonadota > Alphaproteobacteria > Rs-D84 > NBLK01 > JAFGXE01. Next base: position 3,204 of record JAFGXE010000046.1, on the reverse strand, counting down.
ATTTGTCTTGGTTCGAACTTTAAGGGGGAGATGAAAGGTAAGACTTTCCAAAACACCACAAACAGGCGATTTTGGGTATATCTATACGACGATTTTCTCGGAAGAGACATACACGATTTTTCGCTCGGTTTGTAGGATTTTATAGGAAAAACAGAGCCTAAAAATAAGCGATTTTAGAGAAGGGTTGTTAACGGGATTCAAATCCACCGCCATAAAAATGGATCCCAACGGGATCTTTTTTTATGGTGGATATTTGTGGATTTGAACAGTGAATGAAATGAACCAGGTTCGACGACCATAGGGAGGAAAGGGACCCAAATCATTGATTTGGGAATTACAATCCCCCTCTCTCCGCCATAAAATGAAAAATGACCCCTTGTGGGTTATTTTTTGTTTTTTATGTGGGAGTAGGATGGGATGAGAACACCTTGGGTTCGCGAGGGCGCGTAAATAAAGCGCCGAAGAGTGCGGAAAAATCAAAGATTTTGAAGGCGATCGGCTTGACCGGTAAGAATACCCAAAAGCGTATTCGCATCTCTCTAGTAACTTGTCAGTTTCAAAAAATTTATAAACATTCTATATAATACGATAACCGATTCATATCTTTTAGCCCGAACTACATAAGTGCAAGTAAATAAAATATCAAATTAAGGATCTTTCATGGCTATAACACGAGAGCAAATGAACCAATATAATAATATGTCATCAGAATAATTTCTATTTGTTATAAGCACATATAACTATAAGTTCTCGAATCTCTTAAATCTCTTTAATCTCAATATGTTGTCCATAAAGTGTTCGTGTCATTTCTATGTAAGAATCTGTTAAGTCTGTCACAAGGAATTCACGGGATTGATTGCAAGAGAGTTTCTTTTCGATTTCAAGATGTCGTTTAAGATAATCTTTGAGTTTCTCGGGGATAATTTCATCTTGAGAGATGATTTTTGTTTGAGGTGGCAAGATTTCTTTCAATATCTCTTTGAGAGCAGGGTAGTGTGTACATCCAAGAATGACTGGATTCATAGAGTTCTTAAACTGATTAGTATATTCTTTAAGAATAGGCTTTATCCATTTGACTCCGTTGTATTCTATCATGGGGACAAGGAGGGGCGAAGCGATGGTTTCGATTTGTTTTTGAGGCGCAAGTTTTTGGATTTCTAAATCAAATGTTTGTGATTTTTTTGTCCCGGGTGTTGCAAGCATGTTGAAGTTGTTTTCTGGATGCTCGGCAATCGTCTCAATCGTGGGAATGATTACACCTAAGATTCGTCGAGAGGGATCTTTATATTGAGGAAGAAAATTTTGTTGAAGGTTTCGAAGTGCGCGTGCACTTGCTGTATTACACGCAATAATGACAAGTTGGCAATCGAGTTCAAAGAGTTTTTCGATGTTTTCCTTTGTATATTGATAAACAGCGTCAAACGATCTTGGCCCATACGGGACATGTTTTGTATCACCTAAGTAAATATAATCATATTGAGGAAGGGCTTTTATGATTGATTTTGAAATAATTAAGCCACCTAATCCAGAGTCAAAAATACCAATTTTCATTGTGTTTCCTTGTTATGTATGTTTCATTATTACATAAAGAATATTTCCTAACAATAAAAATATTTGTGACTAAATTGTCTATATTCAAGATTTCAAGGTTTTCTCTTGAATTTCAAAACCGAATCTGTATAATTCGGTTTCGAAATTCAAATATCAATTTAAAATCAAGGAGTCTCTATGATCATTTTGCCTATGATGCCACGTGCAACAGCTGTGTGGTTAGTTGAAAATACCACTCTTACCTTCGATCAGATTTCACAATTTTGTGGGTTACATGATCTCGAAGTTCAAGCAATTGCTGATGGCGATTCAAAGGCAGTGCGACCACTGGACCCAATTATTAATCACCAGCTTACACGCGAAGAAATTGAACGCTGTGAACAAGATGAAAAAGCACGTTTAAAGTTGAGCGAAAGTGCAACCGCGATGCGTAAAATGAAACAAAAGGTTTCTTATATTCCAAAATCACTCCGTCAAAATAAACCAAATGGCATTGCTTGGGTGATTAAAAATCATCCAGAGTTTTCTGCAGGTCAAATTTCAAGGCTTTTACATACGACAAAGAAAACGATTGACGGGATACGCGATGGTACACATCGTCTAAACGGGTCTCTTCGTCCTCAAAACCCAATTACAATTGGATTATGTTCTGAGAAAGATTTTTATGAAGCTCTTATCAAAGCTCAAAAAAAGACTAAAAAATAAAGAAGCGAATTTAAAGTTTAGAGGGTTTTGACATATGACATCTACAAAAGATACTTCATCTGATTTGTTTCTTATTCATGCTTTGCCAGATTTCTTACATAAACCTCTTGAGATTGCTTATGAAAAAGGTGTTGTTAATGAAAAAGATCTCAAAGAACTTTGCGAGACTGAAAATTATCCTGAAGATTCCTATAAAGATCTTTTAGAGCTCCTCCCTGACCTTGATATTGCAATTGTTGAAGTGGATGAAAATGCTGAAACGTTTGCACGCGAGTATTTTGAAGAAGAGGATGATGATTTATCTGATAAAAAATCAGGTAAAATCGAAAGTGATATTGAAGAAGAGTCTTCTCTTACTTCACGGGAAGAGGCGTATCGCCATCAAGCCAAAGAGCGTGAATCGTTCGAAGTAGGGGCGTCAACAGACAACTTTCAAACATATTTAAAAACAATACGTTATGTTGATCTTCTTACGAGAGAAGGTGAAGTTGCGATTGCGCAACGTATTGAAGCAGGCCAAATTCTTATGCTTGAAGGATTATGTACCTCTCCGATGACCATTGAAACGTATCTTAAATGGTATCAAAAACTTCAGAACGAAGAATTCCAACTTCGTGATATTATCAATTTAGAGCTTATGCATTCAAAATCTGAACCAGAAATGGCAGGTGAAGGGGATGATGAAGGTGATATTGATGGGACAGATTTGAGTGATGATGAAGATGAAGACGAGAATGAGGATTCTAGTTTTGAAACAGTCTCTATCGCAGCCATGGAACGTGACTTACTCCCAGATATTACAGAAATATTTGAAAATTTGACTGAAACGTTTGTTGGGTATAAAAAAGTTCAAAAACGGCGTCTTTTAACACATTTAAAAGGAACTCCGTTTTCTCCAAATTCAGAAAAGACTTATCAAAAATATAAAAATGAGATTGCTTCTCTTTT
>JAFGXE010000045.1 GCA_016936785.1 Alphaproteobacteria bacterium | reverse complement strand
GGTGATTTCGGACACAATAGCCTATAATCTTGCGATAATTTCTTTTTGGTATCGCGTGTTTTGGCAAACAACAACAGAAGGGATTTTTTCGTATACGAAAGAACTTGAGGGACTTAAAGATCATCTCCAAATTCTCTCTTATGAAAGTAATGGGAAACCTTCAAGCATTCCGACAGCTCCTTTTATGTATGGCGGGGTTGGCACAGGAGTCGAACATCAGTTTTTTCAAAAGATCCAACAAGTCCCAGAAAAAACACTCTCTACCTTTGTTATAACCGAAAAACCAATCGACGAAGGACACAACGAGCTTCACCGTGCTTTAAATGCCCATGCACTTGGATTTTCAGAAGCGCTTGCAACGGGCAATCAAACAAAAGAACCCGAAGCATTTTGCGAAGGCAACCAACCCTCTCTTTTACTTGTAATGAAAAAGCTGACACCGGAAAACTTAGGGGCTCTGATTGCAATTTACGAATATAAAACAATCATTGAATCACTTTTGTATGGTGTAAATGCTTTTGAGGGATATGGCGTTATTCCAGGAAAAAACACTGTTCAAAATATTCTTCAAGGACAACTCCCTGCTCTCCAGTCGACAATTCATTGGGTTAAAAAGTGGGGTTATTTTCAAGAAAATAAGAAAAAGAGCCCCTCCGAATGAACATCCGCGTTCTTCCTGAGCATATTATTAATCAAATCTGCGCAGGTGAAGTTGCTGAGCGTCCCGCCACCATTCTGAAAGAACTTCTTGAAAATGCGCTTGATGCAGGCGCCACTGAAATCAATATTCAAGAAGATAGTGGTGGGAAAAACAAACTTATTGTTTCCGACAATGGTTCCGGCATGTCACGAATAGATCTTGAAAAATCAATTTTGAGACACGCCACATCAAAAATTCCTGATGAAAATCTTTTTAATATCTGCTCATTTGGATTTCGTGGGGAAGCGCTCGCTTCGATCGCGTCTGCGTCTCGCCTTATTATTCGAACAAATGATGGCGAAAGTGGTTGGGAAATGACTGCTGAGGCAGGAAAAATAGCGACGATAAAACCCATCGCGCACCAAAAAGGCACAACAATTATCGTAAAAGATCTCTTTTATGCGACCCCTGCGCGGCTCAAATTTTTAAAATCAGATCAGTCTGAAAAAAACGCAATTTCTGAAACGGTCAAACGAATAGCGTTAGCACACCCGGATAAAACATTTTCTTTAAATGAAACGATATACGTCAAAGGAAGTCTTTCTGAGCGCATTCATCAAGTTCTTGGAGAGGGCTCAGAAAATAACTTTATAGAGATTTCTCATGCTAAAAACGGCTATTCCGTGTCTGGTGTAATTTCAAAACCGACATATTATCGCCATAATTCACGGGGATTTTATACGTATGTGAATAGTCGATTTATGCAAGATAAGTTCATTTTTTCTCTCGTGCGCCAGGCTTACGCAGATGTCGTCGCGCATGATCGCTATCCGATTGTTGTTCTCAATATTCAAGTCCCTGAGAAAGAACTTGATGTGAATGTGCATCCAGCAAAGACAGAAATTCGTTTTTTAAATCAAAGTCCTATTCGGGATCTTGTTGTTTCTGCTTTAAAGAAAGAGCTCGGAAAGACACTCCATGAAACACCAACATATTCACGTCCGTCAGAAATGTCGATTCCCCTGGTATCCTCAGCCTCTTTTCAAGCAAGAGAATCCGCATTCTCCTTTCAAAAACCCGCAGAAAACAAACTTTTCTTTGAAAAAGAAGACTCTGAATCTTATCCTTTTGGTATTCCACAAGAACAACTTTATTCCGCATATATTTTATCTAAAAAAGAAGACGAATGGTATTTAATAGACCAGCATGCCGCGCACGAACGGATTGTTCTCGAAAGATTAAACGACAAAGAGATTATCTCTCAAAAGCTTTTGATGCCTGAAATTGTGATTTCAGAACCGCACAAGATTGAGATGATCTTAGAAGAAAAAGCAAACCTGAGCGCACTTGGGTTTGAAATTGAAAGAATGGATATAACGTCGTTTAAGATTGTTTCTTTGCCTATTTTCTTAAAACAGATTTCCCCGATTGAAATCTTTCAAAAAATCATGGATGATCTTGAAGAAAATATCATTAGCAACGTATCAGCCGATATTTTGCATAAAATCAAGGGAACAATCGCTTGCCATGGATCAATTCGTGCAGGACAAAAGCTATCTTTTGAAGAAATGAAAGCGCTTCTAAAACAAATAGCGGATACGCCACGTGCAATGCAATGTAATCATGGTCGTCCAACAGTTATCAAATTGGATCGCAAACTTCTCGATAAATTCTTTGAAAGAAGTTAGAAAAAGCTGTCATCCCGACGGCAGGTCGAGATCTCTCAACATAAAAAGAAATGTTTCACGTGCAAAGCGTAAAACCAATTTCAAATATGACTGATGTAATTTTACAAACATCTTTTTATGTCATTCCGACAGAGCACAAAGTGCGACGAGGAATCTCGGAAGTAAAAAAGGTGTTTTATTTATTCTTCACCCAAACACGTTTCTTGTTTTTCTCTTCTTTCTCACGAAAGGCATCTTCTAAATTAACTTTATACATATTAGCGATATTCAAAAGAAACATGAGAACATCTGCAAGTTCGCCCGCAATATCATTATCTTTGGCTTTGTTAGCGTCGCTGTGTCCTGTTGCATGTGTGCGTCGAATCGCCGCTGCGAGCTCTCCAACTTCTTCAGTCAAAAAAAAGCATATCTTTAATTGGGTCTGTTGCGTTAAACCCTCGAATTGTTTTCATCTTATCAATATAGTCATGAAAATCTTTCATCGTTGGATTTTCAGGGAGTATAAGAGTGTCTGTCATAAGTCATCCTTTTAAACAAGAGAATGGGGCGAGTGACCGGATTTGAACCGGCGGCATCCAGCACCACAAGCTGGCGCTCTAACCAACTGAGCTACACCCGCCACAAAGACTTGCTCAATATAAGAAAGATTTTCAAAAAAAGCAATCTTTATTTTGCGAAATGTTTCACGTGAAACATTTGTGGATCATTTTTTCTGAATGAGATCCCGACCTCCGTCGGGATGACAGGTGTGTCGGATAATTTTTGACTATTCTAAAAACTTCAATTATGGCGAAATTGAGGGAGTAAAAAATTAATCTATTGCAACCTAAACCTAGATTGCAGAGGAGGTGTGATTTAAAAATGCAGGCGTATAAATGATACGTCAAGTTTGAAAAATCGCCCATCACATCGATAGGATTAATTTCCTTTGATGAAAACAAAGGCAGAAACAAGTTCGATGTGTGCGGTATCTGGGAATTGATCCACGGGTTGAAGTTCTTTAAGTTCATACCCTGCTTCAATTAAATCTTTCGCATCGCGCAGAAATGTTCCAGCATGACAAGAAATATACACAATTAACGGTGTTTTCGCTCTTTTTAGATGTTCCATTTGATCGCGTGCTCCCGCACGTGGTGGATCAAGAACAACAACATCAGCGCTTTTAAGTTCGTGTTCATCAAGTGGATTTGTAAACAAGTTACGTGCCTCAACCTTGGACGGAAGCGGGAGAACTTTTGCTAAATTTTGAATGCTTTCGCCTGTAATATCATAGCCAATTGTTTTGGCAATTTTTGATAGCGGAAGCGTGAATGTGCCTAGCCCACAAAATAAGTCAAAAATAAGCTTGGGTTTTTTTGCATATTTTTCAATAAAGCGCAACATCGATTCTTTTAGGAGAGTCTCTCCTTGAATAGAAGGCTGAAGAAAGGCGCCCGCGGGAAAATCAACTTTCTGTCCGTCAAATTCAACAGAAGGAACATCGTTTTCAATTAAGAGTTCTTTTCCAGCACGCGTGATACGAGAAACCCCATTTTCGCGGGAAAATTCTGCAAAAAGCTGAATTTGTTCAGGAGTAAATTTTGGTTTATGATGGGGAGAGAAAGAAAAATCAATACCATACTGAGTTTCTGTCACCATAACAAACCCTGTCGATTTTTCAGGAGTGATTTTTTCCAGAAGTTCTTTAGTGGGCTGGATAAGTGAATTGAGACGTGCGGTCAACAATGGACAAGAGTCGATGTCTGTGAGGAATTTTGATTGGCGCTTTAAAAACCCAAACCGAATGACGCCATTGAGATTTTTATACGAGAAAGAAACGCGTCGACGTTGTCCTTTCTCAACAGAAATAAGATCATGAAGATGCGTTGTTATATCTGCATTTTGAAGAAGCTTTTGAAGGTTCTCTTTTTTAAATTGATGATATGTTTCACGTGAAACATGTTGCAGAGAACACCCACCGCAGTGTCCAAAAAACGGGCAATACGGCTCTATTCGATTTTTTGAAGGTATTAGTATCTCTTTCAGAAACGTCCGTTTTTGATAACCAACTTCCACAGAAACAGTTTCTCCAGGAAGTGTATAAAAGACAGCAAGGTCGTCTTGAATGCTATAGCCTTCTCCTTCTGACCCGAGCTTATCAATTGTGATTGTTTTTATTTCTTTTTCAAATTTTTTCTTCATTTTTCTGCTTTCAATTTATAAATAAGGTCGAGGGCTTCTTTAGGGCTCAGCGTATCGGGATTAATAGTATCAAGTAAAGAGGGTTTTGATTCTGCAACCTCTGCTTGGGTAAAAAGATCGTGTTGAAAATCAAGAGGGTGTGTGCGATCTTGGTTTTCCAATCCTTCTAAAACATGTTTTGCGCGACTTAAAACAGACTTTGGAATGCCTGCAAGTTTTGCAACATGAATCCCATAAGACTTGTCTGCTGTGCCGTCTTTTATTTCATGCAAGAAAACAATTTCGCCTTCCCACTCACGGATAGTTGAGGTATGGCATGAAAGGTGGTCGAGGTCATTCGCAAGTGTGGTGAGTTCATGATAATGTGTGGCAAAAAGTCCACGAGACTGATTTATATTGTGAAGGTGTTCAACGACAGCCCAAGCAATTGAAAGCCCATCAAATGTTGCTGTTCCGCGCCCAATTTCATCTAGGATTACAAGTGAGCGCGGTGTGGCTTGGTTAAGTATTGATGCCGTTTCCACCATCTCTGTCATAAAAGTTGATTGGCCTTTTGCAAGGTTATCCGACGCTCCTACGCGAGAGAATATTTTATCCACCCAGCCGATTGTTGCTGAGTCTGCTGGCACAAAACAGCCGATATGTGCAAGAAAAACAATCAGAGCATTTTGGCGGAGAAAGGTTGATTTTCCGGCCATATTCGGGCCTGTAATGAGCCAAAGGCGTCCTGTCGTGTCTGTTTTTTCAAGGCGACAATTATTAGGAATAAAACTTTGAGCGCCCTCTTTTCTCAAAAAAGATTCGACCACAAGATGGCGTCCTCCTTGAATATCAAAATCAAGTCCCTCTGTGAGTACTGGACGCACACATTTTTTTTCTGAAGCAAGGTTTGCAAAGCCAGAAAAGACATCCATCTCTGCAAGAGTTTGCGCCAGCTCACTGAGTGTTTTCTGATGTTTTTTAATTGTTTCACAAAGAGAATCAAAAATCTCGATTTCAATTGCGAGTGCTTTATCTTCGGCGCCTTTAAGTTTGGATTCTGTTTCGCTAAGTTGAGCTGTTGTAAAACGCACAGCGCTCGCCAATGTCTGGCGATGAATAAACCCATTCTCTGGCTTAATAAAGTAATCAGAATTTTTAGGAGAAACTTCAATGTAATATCCGAGAACACCATT
>JAFGXE010000044.1 GCA_016936785.1 Alphaproteobacteria bacterium | reverse complement strand
TTTTCTTCATCATGCGCAAGATATTTTTTATGCTTGCGAATATATTTTTTGTAGAGCGGGTGTTTAAAACGTCGTTCAACATTTACAACGACTGTTTTATCCATGGCAACGCTCACTACTTTTCCAGACAAAATTCGTTTTGGCATTATTTTGTTTCCTTTTTCGCTTTGGCGGAAAGCTCTGTCTCAATCCGTGCAATATCACGACGCACTTGCTTTATATGATGAAGAGTCTCAAGTTGCCCTGCATTTTTCTTAAAACGAAGTTGCATAAGCTCTTTCTTTAATTCATCGCGTTTTTTATAAAGCTCATCCGCTGAAAGAGACTTGATTTTCAAAATATCTTCTTTTTTAAGCATTTCTTATCCTTAGTTCCCAATTCGTGCAATAATTTTCGATTTCACAGGCAATTTTGCAGCAGCTAAACTTAATGCTTCGCGCGCAATAGCATCTGAAACACCATCAACCTCAAACATAATACGCCCAGGTTTTACACGTACAACCCAACGATCAATCGCACCTTTTCCTTTACCCATACGTACTTCAGCTGGTTTTTTAGACACAGGTACATCTGGGAAGATACGAATCCATACTTTTCCTTGACGCTTCATAAAACGTGTCACGGCACGACGCGCAGCTTCAATCTGGCGAGATGTCACACGCTCAGGAGTCATTGCTTTCAAACCATAATTTCCAAAAGAAATGGTTGATCCAGCATATGCTTTTCCTTTAATGCGTCCTTTAAAAGCTTTTCTAAATTTCGTTCTTTTAGGCAATAACATCTCAATCGTCCTATTTTATTATTTCTTTTTTACTGTATTCGGCACTTCTTTCGTTTCAACGTCTTTCTTAGCTGTGACATCTCCACGATAAATCCAAGTTTTTACACCAATAACACCATATGCTGTCTGAGCTCTTGCAATTCCAAAATCAATATCTGCACGAAGTGTATGAAGAGGAACTTGCCCCTCAAGATACCATTCTGTACGCGCAATTTCAGCACCATTCAAACGACCAGCAACAGCAACTCTCACACCTTTAGCACCTGCGCGAAAGGCATTTTCCATCATACGTTTCATTGCACGTCTAAAAGCAACACGTTTTTCAAGTTGTTGCGCAACATTCCATGCACCAAGCGTTGCGTCTAATTCAGGACGGCGCACTTCTTTGATGTTCAAAACAAGTTCACTTGTTGTTAGAGCTTGAATACGACGTTTAAGTTTTTCAATATCTTCACCTTTTTTCCCAATAATAATTCCAGGACGGGAAGCAAAAACTGTTACATGAACACGTTTTGCAGGACGTTCTATAAAGACGCTTGCAACACCTGCACTTTTTAAATTCTTTTCAACATAACGACGGATCTTAATATCTTCAAGCAAAAGATCTCCATAATTTTTTTGAGAAAACCATTGAGAGTCCCAGCGACGACTTGTCCCTTTAACACCAACACGTAAACCAATTGGATTTGTCTTTTGACCCATCTTATTTCCCCTCTCCTACTGATTTCTTTTCATCTTTTTTCACAGCAGGTGCTTTCTTTTGTTTTTCTTCAGCTTTTTCTTCAATCTTTTCCTCAGCAACAATCACTGTTAAATTCGAGAATGGCTTTAAAATACGTTTTGCTTGACCACGTGAACCTGGGCGCATTCTTTTTAAAGTCATTGCTTTTCCAGACCACGTTTCAGAAACAATCAGTTTTTCAGGATCAAGGCCATGGTTGTTTTCAGCGTTAGCAACTGCTGAAAGCACTGCTTTCTTAACAGCATCTGAGATCCGTTTTTTAGACATCATCAAACGATTGAGAGCAACATTAATTTTCTGACCACGAACGAGCCCCAAGACCAAGTTTAACTTTCTTGGAGATGTCTTCAACATTTTCACAAAGCAACGTGCTTGCTGAGATTGTTTCATCTTTTATGTCCTATTTTTTCTTTTTAGCTTTTTTATCAGCCCCATGCCCACTGTATGTTCGTGTTGGCGCAAACTCACCAAGCTTCATACCAACCATATCAGACACAACGAGAACTGGAATAAACTTATTTCCATTATGTACCGCAAATGTAAATCCTTCCATCATCGGCAAGATTGTTGACGCACGCGACCAAGTTTTAATTGGTTTACGTGAACTTTCTTCAATCGCTTTTTTCACTTTCTTCAAAAGTGACGGATGAATAAAAGGTCCTTTCCATACTGAACGAGCCATTCTAATGTCCTTTTTTTATTTCTTATGTCTTGAGCGAATAATAAATTTATCTGCCTGTTTGTTACTACGTGTCTTAACACCATAAGCAAGCTTACCTGTTCTAGACTTTGGATGACGTCCCATATTTTTACCTTCACCACCACCAAGAGGATGATCAACAGGATTCATCACAGTTCCACGTGTATGAGGTCGCACCCCAAGCCAACGATTACGTCCTGCTTTTCCGAGTTTTTTATTTCGATTATCAGCATTTGAAACCGCGCCAATAGAAGCATAACATTCACTGTGAATCAAACGCATCTCACCTGAATTCAATTTAACCTGCGCATAATCTGCATCACGACCAACAACCTGTGCATAACATCCAGCAGAACGTGCAAGCTGTCCACCTTTGTCTTTTTTAAGTTCAATATTGTGAATAATCGTTCCCACTGGAATTGATTTTAACGGAAGTGCATTTCCCACTTTAATATCCGCTTTTTCACCTGAAACAATTTTGGCTCCAACTTCAAGTTTTTGAGGTGCCAACACATACATCTTCTCACCATCTGTATAATTTACAAGCGCAATAAATGCTGTCCGATTTGGGTCATACTCAATACGTTCAACCGTACCGAAAACATCGTATTTCTGTCTTTTAAAATCGATCAAACGATAACGTCGACGATGCCCACCACCCGTATTCCGAGCAGTCAAATGTCCCATATTATTACGTCCACCTGAACGTCTCAACGCAACAGTAAGCTCTTTTTGGGGCTTACCAGGATGAAGACTTGAGCGGTCGATTAAAACGACACCGCGTTGTCCAGGAGTAGTTGGTTTAAGTTTTCTTAACGCCATTTTTTTTCTCTTTACGCTGTTGTGAGATCGATTTTCTCACCCTTTGCTAAACGTACATACGCTTTTTTCATGTCTTTACGTTTTCCACTTTTCCCGCGGAAACGCTTTGTTTTTCCTTTAAGGATAGAAATATTAACACCTTCTACCTTAACACCATAAATTGCCTCAACTGCAACTTTTATAACTTGCTTTGTTGCACGTGGATCAACTTCAAAAACAACCTGACCTTTTTCAGAAACAAGTGTTGCTTTTTCTGTAATGATTGGTGTGATAAGCATATCATACATCCAACCTTGAATTTGTTTTTTTGCTTCTTTCTGCTCAGTCATCTTAATTACCCAGCCTTTCTGAAATTGCTTTAACTGCATCTTGCGTTAAAACAAGTTGTTTATGATTCAAAATATCATAAACATTCGCTCCTATTGTTGGGAGGAAATCAACATGTTTAATATTAGAGACACCGCGAATCAAAACTTCTGAAACAGATTTACCATCAATAATAAGAACGGAATCCCATCCAAGCTGTTTAAACTTTACAGCCATTTCTTTTGTTTTTAAAACTTTTACATCCGACAAATCCAAAATAGCCAATTTGTTTGCTTTAACTTTTGCAGAAAGTGCCATTTTCAACCCAAGTTGACGTACTTTCTTTTGAAGTTTAATTGCATGAGAGCGAACAACCGGCCCAAAGACAACAGCTCCACCACGCATATGAGGCGCATAACGTGATCCTTGTCTTGCATTTCCAGTTCCTTTTTGACGGAAAGGTTTTTTTGACGTTCCCTTAATATCGCCAATTTCTTTTGTCTTATGCGTTCCCTGGCGCGCACCTGCACGTTGCCAAAGAACAACACGCTGTAAAATGTCTTCGCGTGGTTCAACACCAAAAATATCTTTTGGCAAATCAATTGAACCAACAGACTTTGAATCAAGCGTGATTATATCGTGCTTCATGACGCATCACCTTTCACATCTGCTTCAGCATCTTTTGTTTCTTGAGACACTGCTTTTTTAATTTCTTTCAATCCAGCTGGCATCGGCACATCTTTTGGCACATCTTTTTTTTCTGCATCTTGCACAAAAACCCAACCATTTTTCGCACCAGGAATTGCCCCTTTAATAACAAGAACATTATCTTCTGGTAAAATATCATATACAATAAGATTTTGCGCAGTTGCACGCACATTACCCATGTGTCCAGCCATTTTCTTTCCTTTGAAAACGTGGCTCATTCCCTGTTGACCAGTTGATCCATGAGAACGATGTGAAAGAGAAATACCATGAGAAGCACGAAGACCACCAAAGTTATGACGCTTCATTGCTCCAGCAAACCCCTTACCTTGCGTTGTTCCAGAAACATCAACACATTGACCTTTAATAAAATGAGAAACAGAAAGTTCCGCACCAACAGGAAGAAGACACTCTTCAGAAACACGGAATTCAGCAATTTTTTTCGCCGGCGTTGTATTTGATTTTTTATAAAGACCTTGTTCAGGTTTATTGAGACGCGATTCTTTTTGAATCCCCCCAGATAAACAAACAGATGTATAACCATCTTTTTCTTGGTTGCGCACACGCACAACATGACAATTTTCTACTTTAAGCAAAGTAACAGGAATCTGACGCGCATCTTCATCAAATACACGAGTCATTCCTAATTTTTTTGCAATCAAACCACATCGCATGATTTTTATCCTTACAACTTAATCTTAACATCAACACCAGAAGGAAGCGCGAGACTTGTCAGAGCTTCAACTGTGTTGTGTGTTGGTTCAACAATATCAATGAGTCGTTTATGTGTCCGCATTTCAAACTGCTCACGTGACTTTTTGTAAACATGAGGAGAACGGTTCACCGTATAAATTTCTTTTCTTGTTGGGAGCGCAATTGGCCCAGCAACTTTTGCACCGGTTCGTTTTGCAGCACTGACAATTTCTTTTACAGCGTCTTCAAGAACAGCGTAATCAAAGGCTTTCAAACGAATACGAATTGTTGAATCTATCATTCTTTTACTCTTTTGTCGAATCGGTCCCACCATTGGGCGTTCAAAGTTATACGGCTTTCCTTTTCGAAAAGCAAGTGGTTTTTTAAGGAAAAGCGGATTTTTTCAAAACACGGACTCTGAGTCACATCTTTTCCGGAATCTCAATGCCAATCAAGTCCGCAAAGATTTTAAAGACTTTAAGTGTTGTCTGAGACAGAATAATTCTACTCTTCTGCAAACGCATATCATTTTCTTTCAGAATTGGACACGCATGATAAAAAGAATTAAAAGCTTGTGCAATTTCAAATGCTTTCTGACAAATCAAACTTGGATTAAGTTGCTGATATGCTTGATAAAAAGATTCGTGAAAAGAAAGAAGTTCTTTCACAAGAGATCGCTCAGATTCATGTGAAAAAATTACGGCACCCGTTTCAAAAGATGTTTTACTCAAAATAGATTGAATACGCACGGCTGTGTATTGAATATACGGCCCTGTTTTTCCTTCAAACTGTGTAAAACTATCCAAAACAAGAACATAGTCCGAAGGTGGGGGGTTCATCAAATCACCAAACTTCAATGCCGAAACACCAATCTGACGTGCAAGATTTTCGTTTGTCTCTTTTAATCGTTTTTCAGCCGCATCTTTAAGAATATGAATCATATCTTCCAAACGCAAGACACCGCCCGCACGTGTTTTAAACGGCTTCCCATCTTTTGCATTCATCGT
>JAFGXE010000043.1 GCA_016936785.1 Alphaproteobacteria bacterium | reverse complement strand
GCTTGTGCTTCACGTTCTGTCGCAAATGGCGCATGAACACGGACTGGATTACGCCCTGCCGCCATGTAAAGCATATCGCCATGGTCGAGAAGCTGTTCTGCACCTTGACGCTCAAGGATCGTTCGTGAGTCGATTTTTGAAGAAACTTGGAAGCTGATACGTGTTGGGAAATTCGCTTTAATCACCCCTGTAATCACATTGACCGATGGACGTTGTGTTGCCATAATTAAATGAATTCCAGATGCACGCGCCATCTGCGCGAGACGTTGTATGGATGCTTCAACTTCTTTTCCAGCCACAATCATGAGGTCTGCTAGTTCGTCAATAATAATCACAAGATACGGATACTTTTCAAGCTTGAGTGGACGTTCTTCATATTGAGGTCTTCCCGTTAGTGAATCAATCCCAACCTTAATACGATGTTTAACAATCTGACCTTTTTCTATTATTTCCGCAACTTTTTTGTTATACCCTTCGAGATTCTTCACATTTAAAAGAGCCATCTTTCGATAACGATTTTCCATTTCTCTCACGGCCCATTTGAGTGTGTTCACTGCTTCATTTGGATCCGTCACAACAGGCGTTAATAAGTGTGGAATTTCTTCCCAGTCTTTAAATTCAAGCATCTTTGGATCAATCAAAATAAACCGACATTCTTCTGGTGTTAGACGGTAGAGCAAAGATAAAATCACTGTGCGAATAAAAACCGATTTACCTGATCCAGTCCGTCCTGCAACAAGCAAATGAGGCATTTTTTCAAGAGGCACATACACATGTTCCCCGCCGATATTACTCCCCAACGCAAGAGGCAACGCATATTTAAGTTCTTTAAATTCCTGATCGTCAATCATAGGACGGAAATACACAATTGCACGTTTCATATTTGGCAGTTCAATGCCAATCCGATTCGTCCCTGAAATCGGTGCAATGCGCAATGTATCGAGACTCATTGATCGCGCGACATCATTTGCAAGCCCAATTACTTTTGCTGTTTTTGTTCCTGATGCTGGCTCAAATTCATAGAGAGTGACTACAGGTCCTGGGCTGACTTTAACAATTTTTCCTTTCACACCAAATTCGTCAAAAAAGTGTTCAAGCATGCGTCCATTTCGTGCCTGAGCTTCTTTCGATTCATCGCTCTTTGACTTCTCTACTTTTTGAAGTAAATCAGCAGGAGGAAGTTGAAATTTATTTTCTACTTTCGTCTGTTTTACAGGAATAATTTTTTTCGGTTGTTCTGGTTGAGAAATTTTTGGTTTCTTTTTACGAATAGTCTGCAAAGCTTTTTTAGGTTCATGCCGTTGACGATAAAGTTCTTTTACTAACGCCATGATCTCTCGAATTTTTCGTGAAACAATTTGTTCGAAATACCCAAGATCTTTAAACGTCAACTGGAATGATTTTAAAAATAAGAATCCACTGAGAGGAAGAAAAGCAAACCCAAAAAGTATCTTCAAAAATGGCACACCCACCAACCCTACAATCAACCCAAGAGAGTATCCAAGACTATAACCAAAAAGTCCTCCCGCGAAAGACTGTTCAAAAAAAATCTGAGACACAAGTGTTGTCGTGAGAGATAAACTCATCAAGAAAATTAGAAAAAATTCAAATTTTCGAAGCCTCTGTTCCACATAAATGATCCGTAAAAGGAAAGCAGGAATAAAAATTGCTGTCCATCCGAGGAATGAAAATAAGAATCCACTTGTATAACTTCCAAACGCGCCAAAAAAGTTAGAAATCCCTTTCCCTTGAGCATGGAAACTTGAGTCCCATTGAGAATACGATAGAAAAGATAAAAATAAAACAATTGCGAAACTAAAAAAGAGAAGCTCTAACCCCCAGTCGAGTCGACGCCCTTGTCCTCTAGAGTAAAAGTTTTTAAGAAATCTTAACATAGGCAAAAGTATAGCACATGTTGATGCATTTCTCAAAATAAAAAACCACTGTTCAATAAACAGTGGTTCATTTTTTTTCTTTTATTTTTACAGCTTACTAATACATGTTTGAATTTCAGCGTCTGTTGATGTTGTCCCAAGACTTTGGCATTCTATTGGCAATGGACCTGTATGTGCATTCACCTTTGTTTCAAGTTCTGTAAGAAGATCAAATCTTGCTTTTGATGTTTTCTTTGCTTTTGCATTTTTAATCCATAAGAATGTTCCAACACCTGTTCCTGCAACACCAATAGCAGTTCCTGCTTGGAATAGACCAACTTTCTTTTTCAACTTAGCGATTTCTGCTTCAAGCGCGGCATTTTCTGCTTCGAGTGATTTATTCTCAGCTTCAATCCGCTGAATTTCTGCACGCAAAGCTTGTTCTTGCGCTTGTTGCATCATGGGATCCATTGCGCGCATCGTTGTGCTTGTTGTGATACTCGTTCCCATTTGTCCAAAAGCAACAAAAGGAATACACATAATAACTGCAAAAATTTTCTTCATAAGAATGTCCTCTTTTTTTCTATTTACAACGGATTGTATCATATTTTCAAACACACCTCAAGAACTTAAATTATTCAAAAGCATTGGAATTGCTTTCTCAATTGAGATTTCTGGATTTTCTTGAACAAGTTTTTTAACAAAAGGGATCACATATTGTGATTTATACCCCAAATTCACCATCGCAGAAACCATCTCAGCTTCGACAGAAGATTGCGGTTTAATGACTCCTTGCGAGACAAATAAATCCATTCCGCCCACTTTATCCTTCAGTTCAGAAACGATACGCTTCGCCAACTTTGGTCCAATTCCCGAAACAGATTTAAAGACAGCCTCGTCTCCTGTTGTAAGTGCTTGATAAACTTGTTCCTCTGAAAGAGACGATAAAATCGTCATTCCGACACGATTCCCCACACCTTGCACTGTCGTCAAAAGTAAAAAAGCATCTTGTTCTGAAGTATTCTGAAATCCATAAAGCTGAAAAGCATCTTCTCTTACAATCGTTTGAATATAAAGAGAAACTGTTTCTCCTTTTTGAAACCCTTGACGCCCTGTTGTATGGATGCGATACCCTACACCACTTTGAGTCATGAGAATGACTGTGTTTTCGCGAATTGTATCAACTACTCCAATAATTTTTCCAATCATATTATATAAAAAGGCGTTTTTTGGTGATCTTGTTCCGTCTCATCCAAAACTGTAAAACGCTATCGATGTCATCTCGATAGAGCAAAGCGACGAGAGATCTCATAAGAGTCTCTGCCAAGTCTAAGAAGATCCTTCGACTTCACTGCGTTTCGCTCAGGATAACACATTAGGGTGTCATTTTACTTACGCTCTTTTTTCTCCTTTCTTCTATTCTTTTAATTTCCTTGTAATAATTCGCGTGCAGCCTTTAATGCTGATTCGGTGATCTCATCTCCGGAAAGCAGACGCGCGACTTCTCGTTCACGTTGCACATCAGAAAGACCAAAGACCGTTGTTGTCGTCGTTTCTCGATCTGATTCTTTTTGAATGAAAAGGTGCTGATGACCATTTGAGGCAACCTGCGGTGAATGCGTGACGACAAGAACCTGAACTGTTTCACCCAACCTTTTTAAGCGCTCACCCACGGCACTCGATGTCGCACCACTAATTCCTGTATCAATTTCGTCAAAAACCATCACTGGCACAGGATTGAGTTGTGCCAGAACAACTTTTAAAGCCAACATCAAACGTGCTAGCTCCCCCCCAGAGGCCGTTTTATGAATCGGTGAAGGACTTGCTCCTGGGTTCATTGCCACTTGGAAGATTGTTGTATGATTACCGCTTTCTCGCCACAGTTCTTCAGGCAAACGCTCCAACGCAACTTCAAAGCGAGCACTCTCCAAACGCAATGGCACAAGTTCTTTATGCACAGCATCTTCAATTTGTTGTGACGCTTTTTTACGTTTTTCATACAAAGCTTTTGCACAGTCGGCATATACTTTTTTTGCCTGATCTTCTTCGGCTTTTTTCGCCTTTAGAATTTCATCACTATTCTCAATCGTATCGCATTTCTGTTTCATCTTTTCATAAATTTCAGAAAGCTCAGAAACTAAACAACGGTGTTTTCGCGCAAGCCCTCGCAAGGCAAAAAGACGCTCTTCTGTCGCTTCAAGTTCCACCTGAGGGTTTTCAAAATTTTGCATAATTTGATAAATGCGATCACTCACATCAGAAACACTATCCCATGCTTTTGAAATCTCATCGACAAGAGGCGCAAGAGAATCATCTCCTGCACACAGGAGTGAATCTTGTGCTCGTTTTAAAGAATCGGTAATTTTGTTTTGAGACGTGAGTGCTTCATACGCCTCACGGAGCGTGCCAATATTTTTTTCCGCTGACATCAGCAATTTTCGCTTTTCTGCCAAAATTTCTTCTTCTTGCGGTTGTGGATTCATTTCCTCAAGCTCTTTCACTGTATGACTTAAATAGTCATAATCTTCTTGAGCTTTTTGCAGATCTTCTTCTAACTGAATGCGTTCTCTTTGTGCTTTTTTCCAATTTTGAAAACTCGTTTTTGTTTCTTGAATTTCTTTCTCTGATCCAGCGAAAGCATCGAGAATTGTTTGATGGGTTTGAGGGTTCATCAATCCATGGTTTTCAAACTGCCCGTGAATTTCAACAAGCATATCACCAATTTGATTCAAAAGACGCACACTTATTGGCGCATCATTAAGATAGGCTTTACTATACGATCCTGTTTCTCCCCCCTTAAAAACAACACGCCGTAAAATAAGAGGCTCTCCGTGTCCGAT
>JAFGXE010000042.1 GCA_016936785.1 Alphaproteobacteria bacterium | reverse complement strand
GCAACTTCTCTCAAACGTCGTTTCACAAGATTACGCACAACAGCCTTTTTACTAATCCCTTTTTTCGTCACAACAAAACCCACATTAATCAAATCTTGATCCGAATCAGAAATACGCAAGACAAAAAAAGGCGTCTTTTTACTGACACCCTTCCTTTTATTTTCAATAAACTCTTCCCGTCTTTTCAGGGTTTGAATTAGTTTGTTGGACAAAGCTTTTTCCGTCCTTTTGCACGACGCGCATTCAATACCGCACGGCCTCCAGGAGTTGCCATTCTTGCACGAAAACCATGAACACTTGCACGGCGTTTATTTGAAGGTTGGTATGTTCTTTTCATCTTAAATCCCTTTTTTTAACGCCCGAACTATAACACCTTTGATTTTTAAAGTCAATATCAAAGAAAAAAAGATTAGCGTTGCAAAATATTTTTATAATAGCACTCATTCATGTCATATCCTTGCCACTTTCCTTTTTCGAGAAATTCAATTTCCACAATTTTATAACTAAGGGCAAGAAGATTACGAACAACACCATAAGGTGTCTCTGCTGTAAATTCTTGAATTGCAACTTTTAGAGAATCTATCTTATAATGAATGTGATAAAGTTTATTCATGAAGGTGAAAAGTAAAGAGTTTAATATAAAAAGTCAATATCAAACTGTTCGCGCAATTGTAATTAGTCGGACTTCTTTTGCTCCTGCCTTTTTAAGAGCGCGACTAGCCGACAAAAGTGTTGCACCACTCGCCATAACATCGTCAACAAGAAGCACAACTTTGTCTTCAATATCCTCTAAAACCTTCACAAAAAAAGCCTCTTTAACATTCTCATGACGCGCTTGGAACGAAAGACCTCCCTGAGATTTATTAAAATGTTTTCGCACAAAAGCACGTGTATTCAAAGGAATCTTTGTCCGATTCGATAAAACGGATGCAATCAATGCAGATTGATTATACTGACGTTTCATCAAACGCATAAATCCAAGTGGCACTGGAATAATCACATCTACATCGCGGAAAATATCGACATGATTCAAAAAAACAAGATCCGCAAAAACTGACGCAAGATGCGTTTGATCCCCATATTTTAGTCTCAAAATTAAGCGACTGGTATCTTCGTCATACAACATGACCGACCGCGACTGTGAAAAAGGAAACCGTTTTGCACGACATGCTGGACAAACAGCTGGATTCACTTTTGACTTTTTAAAAAGACTCTGGGGTAAAGGCTGTCCACATCTTTGACAAAACGGAGACTGAATTAAAGGAAGCTTTAAAATACACGCAGAACAGACTAATTCCGAATCAACCTGTGCTTTGCAAAACAAGCACCGTTTGGGAAAAAGAAAATCAACAATTTTAGAAAGATTTACCATGTTTGAATAGGAATAGAGCGTGTCTGAATAAGATCACTTAAATCATCATCTTGAATAATCATGGCATCACGATGATCTTTATTCACAATTTTCAATGCAAATGAATTTTCATCCCGTTGTGTCAACACAGGACGAATCCGTTCTTCTGTTAAACCATTGTCTTTAAGGACACGTGAAATTAAGGCAAATCGCTTGGCTGCCAATTCTTTTTTAGCAGGATCTTGCATTGCTTGATTCCCGACACTCACTTCAACAGCATTGAGTGGGTTATTCTGAACAACTTGTGAAAAAGATGAAATCAAATGAACATTTTTTGCACTCAACGCCGCACTTTGTCTTTCAAATCCAATCCGCATTTGAAGGACTTTGATCATTGTTTCATCAGAACTAGATTCTTCTGTAGACACACTACTTTCTTCTGAAAACGCATCCACTTCCTCCGATAAAGAAGGTGTATCAAACGCATCCACAGATTCTTCTTTTACAACAGGTTCATCAAAAAGAGTATCAAAATCAACTTCTTCTTTTTCTTCTGATTCTTGTTCTGAAACATCGACAAGAGGCGCATCGTCAAAGTCAGATTCATCAATTTGACCAGGAAGAGGTTCATCAAAAAGATTATCAAAATCATCTTCTGACGTTGGATCTTCCATCATTGAGATGTATTTATTTTGTGCAACGACTGTTTTCTCAAATTCCATTTTAATATCTTCCGGATTTTGAGGAAGCACTTTTACATGTTTATTTTCATAAGCAAGATTTGGATGCTTAGGCTCAAGACGCTCATCCGATGTGAGTTCTTGAGGAACAACAAAAGAATCTTCTTGCACAATCGGTTCAGGCAAAAGATCTTTCTCAAAACGACTGACGGAAGAAATGGGTGCAGGTTGAACATCCAAATAAAACTCTGATGCTTGACGCGATTGCGTCCGGATTCGTCTCTGAGGGAAAGCTGTTGATTTAACTTCTGGGAAAGAAAGTTGCAACTGAGCATCAAACAAAGCAAAGCCTTGACTGGAAATTACACAAAATAAAAAGGTAAGAATTCTCTTCAAGATACTTTCCTTGTTCTTTTCTCCTCTACTAAAAGTAAAGAAGAAAAAAGAAAGTTGCAAGTGAAATTTTATCTTTACAAGCGCTATTTTTTAGGTTAAAGTCGCTTCGTCAAAATTGACAGATTTAAATATGGCTAGGTAGCTCAGTTGGTAGAGCAAGGGACTGAAAATCCCTGTGTCGACGGTTCGATTCCGCCCCTAGCCACCACCACTTAAAAAAGAGAGCAGATTGCCCTCTTTATTTTTTAAGCCATATTTTAGATGATTTTACCATTCATCACAAAAGAATACGGCTATTTGATTAGATCTCTTCTCGGGATTCAATTTTTTAACAACCACATCTTTTAAGAAAATATCCCTAAAATAAAAAAGCTCGAATTTCTTCGAGCTTTTAAATTTCGAGTAACAGTATGTTGTTTATTCGATAACTTTCGTCACAACACCTGCACCAACTGTACGTCCACCTTCACGGATAGCAAAACGAAGCTGTGCATCCATTGCGATTGGTTGGATCAAAGTCACAACGAGTTTCACGTTATCCCGAGGCATATCCATTTCTGTTCCTGCTGGTAGCTCAACAGATCCTGTTACGTCAGTTGTACGGAAATAGAATTGTGGGCGATAGTTTGAAAAGAATGGTGTATGACGTCCACCTTCATCTTTATTCAAAATATAGCATTCACATTCGAACTTTGTGTGTGGTTTCACTGTTCCTGGTTTCGCAAGAACTTGTCCACGTTCGATATCGTCTTTCTTTGTTCCACGAAGAAGAACACCAACGTTATCTCCTGCACGTCCTTCATCAAGAAGTTTACGGAACATTTCAATCCCTGTAACAGTTGTTTTTACTGTTGGACGAATTCCAACGATTTCAATTTCTTCACCAACTTTAATGATTCCTGATTCAACACGTCCAGTTGCAACTGTTCCACGTCCTGAAATTGAGAATACGTCTTCAACTGGCATCAAGAATGTTTTATCAACAGCACGTTCTGGTGTTGGAATTTCTTCGTCAACAGCTTTCATGAGTTCAAGAATTGCATTCTTTCCGATTTCATCATCACGGCCTTCGACAGCAGCAAGAGCAGATCCACGGATAATTTTTGCATTATCTCCATCAAAATCATATTTAGTAAGAAGTTCACGCATTTCCATTTCAACAAGATCAATCAATTCAGGATCATCAACAAGATCAACTTTGTTCAAGAAAACAACGATTTTTGGAACGTTAACCTGACGTGCAAGCAACAAGTGCTCACGTGTTTGAGGCATTGGACCATCTGTTGCTGATACAACGAGAATAGCACCGTCCATTTGAGCAGCACCTGTAATCATGTTTTTAACATAGTCGGCATGTCCTGGACAGTCAACGTGTGCATAATGACGATTTGCTGTTTCATATTCTTGGTGTGATGTGTTAATTGTAATTCCACGCGCTTTTTCTTCCGGAGCTGAGTCAATTTTTGCAATAACTTCTTTGTTTGCACCAGAAAGTGTAACAAGAATTGCTCCTGTAAGTGTTGTTTTACCGTGATCCACATGTCCGATTGTTCCGATGTTAACATGTGGCTTACTGCGATCAAATTTTTCTTTAGCCATTTTATTTCTCCTTTTTCGATTTAAAATTTTTAGCTGGCACTATTGTGAATAATATTTATTTGTTTTTCAAGTTTTTTCTTTTCTACCGTAATTTATCTTATCCATTCATTTTTTCTTGTAGTTCTTTTGCAACATTGCTTGGCACATCTGCATAATGTGAGAATGTCATTGAGAACTGAGCACGTCCTTGACTCATAGAGCGCAATGTTTTCACATAACCAAACATGTTTGCAAGTGGCACACTCGCTGTCAAAACGCGTGCATTCCCACGTGTATCCATGCCTTCAACTTGTCCACGGCGTGAATTTAAATCTCCAATAATATCACCCATATAATCTTCTGGAGTCACAACTTCAACACTCATAATTGGCTCAAGAATTTTTGGACTTGCTTGTTTCATACCATCTCGGAAAGCACCACGTGCTGCAATTTCAAAGGCCAAAACAGAAGAGTCAACTTCATGATAGCCTCCATCAATTAATGTTGCTTTGAAATCTGTACATTGGAATCCACATAAAACACCTGTTTGCATCGCAGACTCAATACCTTTTTCAACACCTGGGATGTATTCTTTTGGCACATTTCCACCCACGATCTTAGTCTCAAATTCATATCCTGAACCTGGTTTGAGAGGTTCAAAAAGAATCTTAATTTTCGCAAACTGTCCTGATCCACCCGATTGTTTTTTATGAGTATAAACAATTTCATGTGGAGCACTAATTGTTTCACGATAAGCCACTTGAGGCTCACCAATGTTTGCTTCAACTTGGAATTCACGTTTCAAACGATCCACAATAATATCAAGATGAAGTTCACCCATTCCTTTAAGAATAGTTTGTCCTGTTTCTTGATCTGTTTTAATACGAAGTGACGGATCTTCTTTTGCCAAACGACTCAGAGCAATCCCCATTTTTTCAACGTCTGCTTTTGTTTTTGGTTCAACAGCAAGTTCAATAACAGGTTCTGGAAAATCCATTTTTTCAAGAATAATTGGTTTATTCACATCACAAAGTGTGTCACCTGTACTTGAATCTTTTAATCCAACAAGTGCAACAATATCTCCAGCTAATGCTTCTTTAATTTCCTCACGTGAATTTGAATGCATGAGCAACATACGTCCAATACGTTCACGTTTCCCGTTTGTTGCATTCACAACATAAGATCCACTTTCAAGCTTTCCTGAATAAAGACGCGCAAAAGTTAAATTTCCAACATAAGGATCATTCATAATTTTAAATGCAAGAGCAGAAAGAGGTGCATTTTCATCGGCCTCACGTGTTTCTTCTGCTTCAGTTTTAGGATTAATCCCAACCATCGCAGGAACTTCAAGAGGTGACGGCAAATAGTCCACAATAGCATCTAGAAGAGGTTGAACCCCTTTGTTTTTAAATGCGGTTCCACAAATAACAGGGACAAATGCCTGAGAAATTGTTCCTTTACGGATACATTTTTTAAGTGTTGCAAGATCAGGCTCAGTGCCATCAAGGTATGCTTCCAGCGCTTTCTCGTCTTGCTCAACAGCAAGCTCAACAAGCTTTTCACGATATTCAGCTGCTTTTGCTTTAAGATCTTCTGGAATATCAATGATATCAAAAGTCGCACCAAGATCTTCCCCTCTCCAAACAATTGCTTTATTTGCAACAAGATCCACAATTCCTTCAAAATTTTCTTCGACACCAATTGGCAAACATAATGGCAATGGTGTTGCACCAAGACGATCAATCATCATATCAATACAACGGAAATAATTTGCGCCTGTGCGATCCATTTTGTTTACAAAACACATACGAGGCACATGATAACGATCCGCTTGACGCCAAACAGTTTCAGACTGAGGTTCCACACCAGCAACCGCATCAAAAACAGCAACAGCACCAT
>JAFGXE010000041.1 GCA_016936785.1 Alphaproteobacteria bacterium | reverse complement strand
TTTCATCAAAGCTCTTCACCTTATTGAAAAAGCACAAAAAACAGGAAAAGTAATTGTTTCTGGAATGGGCAAATCCGCACATATTGGTAAAAAACTAGCAACAACGATGTCTTCAACGGGCACACCAAGCATATTCGTTCATCCAGGAGAAGCCTCTCATGGAGATCTCGGGTCGATTACAACAAAAGATATTGTGATTGCCTTTTCTAATTCAGGAGAATCGAAAGAGCTTTTTGATCTTTATGACTACTGTGATAAATTCAAAATACCTTACATTGGAATCACACGTAATACAAAAGGCTCGCTTGCGAAACGCGCAACTGTTTCTCTTGTCTTGCCAGATATTCCAGAGGTGTGTGCCATCGGGAAAGCTCCAACGACATCAACAATCATGCAAGCAGCCATGGGAGATGCCTTAACAGTGGTCGCCTCACAGCGTATTGGCCTCACGAAAGAAGCTTATAAAAATTGGCACCCTGGTGGAAAACTAGGAGGCTCTCTTACTTATGTTAAGAATTTCCTTAAAAAGAAAAATCTTTATCATCTTGTTCAAAAAACAGATTCAATTGAAAAGATAAAAAAATTATATGCAAAACAAGATGCACCTCTCATTGTCGTTGATAAAAATATATTCCAAGGAACTCTCTCCCCAACGAGTTTATTAAACACGATAAAAGATTTTGAAAAAGAAATTTGCAACAAAAACATTTTCATAGACGAATTATCCCCTGTTTTTGATCTTGCGCCTCTTTTCAAAAAATACGATACAAAATTTATTGTTGTTGTTGATAAAAATAAAAAGGTAAAAGGAATCGTTTACGGACACGATCTTCTTCAGTCATAAATGGAAAAATATTCACAATTTGTCAAACGCGCAAAACTAATCCTTCCTTTTTTGGCTTTTTTTGTGATTATTCTCCTTCTTCTTTATCCTCAATTTAAAGAAGTTGGAGAAGAAGTACTTTTAAAAATTCCAAAGATCGATTCAAAAAACCCAACCCTCTTCACAATAGAAGGCGCACGTTTTTTTGCAACAGATGAACAGGGTCGACCTTTTTCACTTGAGGTAAAAAAAGCAGTTGAAAAAGATTCGTCAGAATCTGAAATATTTTTTGAAAATATTGAAGGTGAATTAAAAATTAACATGCAAAGCTGGGCTGTATTTGAAGCACAGCGAGGACACTTTGATCAAAAAAATAAAAAGATGATCTTGTTTGACTCTGTGTCATTCATGACGAATAGTGGTTATTATTTGGATGGACAAGAAATGACAATATTTGTTAAAAACATGACAGCAGAAAGCAACTTACCGATAACCATTCATGGTGATTTCGGACAAATAGAATCTCAAGGATTCACCTATTCTGAAAAAGGTATTTTAAACTTCAAAGGGCCAATTCATGCTCATATAAACAAAGGACAACATTAATGCGTTTTTTATTTTTCATCTTATTTTTCCCCTTTGTAATAAATGCGCAGGTGGATCTTACTGCACAAGGCGCCCTTGAATGGGACGCTGTTTCTCAAACAGTAAAAGCCATTAAAGATGCAAAAGTTGTTCACGGCACAACAACAATTTTTGCAGATTTAATTATTGGCCACTACACAGAAAACAATGGCAAAAAAACCTTTCAAAAATTGACCGCAAAAGGCGATGTGCGAATCGAATCAGATTCTGAAAAAATAGAAACAGAAACACTCACTTACAACCTCATAACAGGAACACTCCTCCTAGAAGGAAAACCTTGGACATATCTTTATCATGATCAAGCAATTCTCTCCTCAAAAGAACCCATTACCTTTCAAGAAAAAGAAGGCACCGCAACAGCAAAAAACTCTTCCATAGAACATGAAGGCCGGACGCTTTTTGCCCCTCACCTTATCGCTTATTTTGGAAAAGATGACAAAGGTCTAAAGAAAGTTGTCGCAAGTGGGAATATTACACTCAAAACAGAAGAAGAAACACTCACCAGCAAAGAAGCAATTTATGATGCGCAATCAGGCCTTGCAACTCTGACGAATAATGTCGCTCTTATACGCAAAGACGGCTCAAGCATTAAAGGTGGAAAGCTTGTTTATGATATGAAAAAAGGCATTACACGCCTTCATGCAAACCCTCAAACAGGTAAAGTTGAAGGGTCATTTCAATGAGTCTTAAATTTAAACTTCTACAACAAAATAATAAAGCGCGCCTCGGAAAACTTGAAACAGCACATGGCGCAATTGACACGCCTGCCTTTATGCCTGTTGGAACGGTAGCGACGGTTAAAACACAAACACCTGAAATGGTCAAAGAAACAGGAGCTCAAATCCTCTTAGGCAATACCTACCACCTTATGCTTGCTGGACGCGCAAATCTCATAGAAGAGTGTGGAGGTCTTCATAAATTTATGAATTGGGATCGCGCCATCTTAACTGATTCAGGAGGATTCCAAGTCATGTCTCTTTCCGATCTCAATAAAGTCACAGAAGAAGGAGTCGAATTTAAGTCCCATTTAGATGGCGGTGCGAAACACTTTGTGACTCCAGAAAAATCCATTCAAATCCAACACCAACTCGATTCAAATATCACCATGTGTCTAGATGAATGTATCCGCCTCCCAGCATCAAAAGAAGAAACAACGCGCGCAATGCAATTGTCTATGCGTTGGGCAAAACGTTCGAAAGACGCATTCATTGACCGAGACGGTTATGGCATATTTGGAATCACACAAGGCGGACTAGATAAAGAACTCCGGTTGGAATCAGCCTCAAAGCTTACAGAAATCGGATTTGATGGTTATGCAATTGGCGGTCTCGCTGTTGGTGAACCACAACATGAAATGTTTGAAACACTTGATTATACATGCCCCGCACTTCCTGAAGATAAACCACGCTATCTCATGGGCGTTGGGACACCACTTGATATTCTCGGCGCTGTTGAACGTGGTGTTGATATGTTTGACTGTGTCATGCCGACACGTTCAGGACGCACAGCCAAAGCTTTCACATCACAAGGAGAAATGAATCTTCGAAACGCACAATACAAAGCAGATCAATCACCCTTAGACTCAGAATGCCAATGTATGACATGTCGCAATTACTCTCGTGCATATCTTGCACATCTTATTCGATCAAACGAAATTCTTGGCGCCATGCTTCTCACGCACCACAATCTTTATTTCTACCAAACTCTCATGAAAGGGATTCGGCAATCCATCGCAGAAGAGAACTTTCAAGAATTCAAAGATTCGTTCATTCAAAAATATACAAAGAAATAATACTTGACATATACTTGCCTTGTTTTGTAGAATCCTTTTACATAAAATAAAAGGATATAATCATGCTTACTAAACAAGAAAAACAAGAACTTAATGAGCTAGAAGAACTCAAAAGCATCTACGCATTTAAATTCACAGAAAAAGATCAAGAACGCTTGAATGAACTCCAAGTAAAAAAAGAATCTGAAAACAAACCCTCAGATAGTGAGTTTCTTGTTGACTGGCAAATAGAAAGATAATAAATCAATACTAAAACTACATTTGAGCTGTGAGTTGTTCTTGCATCTCAAATGTTCCAAAAACCACCCAAGAAATAACAATAGCAATTAGAAGAATCGCAAAGGAATTTAAAATCCCTGCAATCGATTGAATCCGTAAAACAGCATTTTCAAGATACTCATTTCCAATTTGTTCAAGCGCATCTTCGAAACTATCCAACTCTGCATAAATTTCCAAATCGCCAATTGTTTCGTGATCTGGAAAATTAAATCCCGTATGCTTCAACGCCGTTCCCAAATTGTCTCCTTCGCTAATGTAATCCAGCGTCGCATCAATTCTTTCTCTCAAATATCGAGTCGCATCGTTTCTAAGAGAAGCCAACCCTTGAGAAATCGGCGTACCTGATTTTGTCAAAGCGGCAAGAGATAAAATCCAACTCACTCCTGTGAAAAGACGATAGAGAGACCATGGTGGAATTTTATCAAAATAAACACGTAATTTCCCTGTCCAAAAAGGAAGAGAAAAAGAAATCATAAAAAAACCAACTAAAAAAGTTGTGGGAAAGACCCACCAATAAATTGAGATTGAATCAGAAACAGCAACCAATGTGCCCGCAACACCACTCCAAATAATATCTTTTCCTGCAGCAGAAAGCAAAGGAGGAACAAGATATACCGCTACCATAATCACAATAAGAAATGTCAAAACAAGCAAAAACAATGGATAGGCGAGCGCATTAATGAGAGGTTCAATAATCCGCTGAGATCCTTCTGCCACACGGATCACATGAATCAGCGCATGCTCAAGACGCGAAACATCCCCTACACCAAGCATCAAACGTTCTCGGTGAGGCACCCAACCTCTTAAAGCATGTGAAAATGTTTCTCCATTCTCTAAGCGCTGTTGCCAAACAGAAATTGCAATTGCAAAAGGTTCTCCAGCTTTTTGACCATCATGAGAAACAACCATCCATAGACGATCTAAGGCGTCCATCAATGTAAAGTTATTGCGCAACAATGCAGATAATTTTCGATAAATTTTAAGACGACTATGTCCTGAATGTTTAACTTGAAAACGTGCAAACGATTTTTCAAAACCACCAAATTGTCGTGTCTCTCTCAGCATCAATAAACCTCCGGTTCATCAATAAATCCACACCACCGCTCAACCTCTCCAACACCAATTGTTCCTTGGAGCATTTTTTCAATCGCTGCCTCTCTTAAGGTTCGACCATCTAAATCCTTCAACCAATGTTGAATAGCTTCTTGTGTTTTTCCACCGATCATCAAAGAAAGAAATTGTGAATCAGGAAGAATGATTTCAAATGCACCCGTTCGACCAACAATCGCTTTACCGCCACAAGCTGAGCACCCATCTCCTTTCACATATGTCTGATTTAATCCAATCTTCCCCAATGCTTTTTCCACACGCGGATAAGAAGGATGTTCTTTATGCTCTGAAAGTCTTTTACGACACTTAGGACACAGCACTTTAAACAAACGCTGGGAGACAAGTCCTTTCATCAAAGAGGCATCAGCAAGCTTAAACACCTCAACTCCCATATCCTGAAGACGTGTCAGAATAGAAGGCGCTGTATTCGCATGAAGTGTTGTCCAAACATTATGACCAGAAAGAGCGCCTTTGAATGTCAACTGCGCCGCAGGAAGTGTTCGAATTTCTCCCACCATCATTGCATCAGGATCTGACCGCAAAGCAGCTGCCAAAGCAGAGGTAAAAGCCTCCACTTTTTCTTCTTCTGTTTGAGTATTTGTCACAGGCATTTGCTGTGCCCCAGGAATAGGATACTCCGGTGGGTCTTCCACTGTAATTAAATTAATCTCATAATTTTGCTCTTTAAGCATCAGATTCATATTTCCAGCAAGTGTCGTTGATTTACCAGAACCTGTTGGTCCTGCAATCACACACAACCCTGTTGGAAAATGACGCATACGGAAAAATCGCGATATTTCATACTGAGTCGCACCTTGATTTTCCAATCCTAGATTTGCTTCTTTATTTGCATAAAGCAACCGCATAACCAAATACTGAGACCCAAAGGCAATCGGATTAAATTGCAAACGGATCGCTAACACACCTGAGGGCAAATAAAGATCCTTTGATCCTCTTAATGGCGTGTCTCCAAGTTTCTGTGCAGATTGAAATTCATTTTGAGCATAGTTACTATCCGAAATATCTGCTGATGCAAAAACAGATCGAACAAAAGCTTCTCCCCATTGAGAATCATATTCCGACACTTTTTCCATTGTACCATCAATACGAAAGAAAATTCGCGTGGTTTCGCCGACAATGACATGAATATCCGAAACCCCTTTTTCAGAAGCATTCGCAACAATATCAATAAAATCTTTTTGAATTTGATTATTAAAGTCAGACGAAATTGGCGCAGAGGTATCCCGTCGTTTTGCATTCTCTTTGTATAACTCATTAATCACACCAAGCGATGTATACATCGGCTTTTTAAGTGGGAGCCCACGTTGTTTGACAAGAGCTTCAAAACTTAAAACACGTCCATCATAGCGATGCGCCTGAGAAACAACAAAAGAGCCGTCTGAAAAATAAGCTAAAAGATTACGCGTGTCCCGTGGAATAGATAAAGTTTGTCCTTCATCAGAAAGAAGTTGGTTTCCTTTTGTAAATAGACGAACATTAATATCAGATTCATCAAGACCCTTAAAAGGATCAGCATTATCTACCTTTGAAATAACGTCACTATTTTCAATCGCACTTGAAGAAGAAATCTTCATTATTGCATTCCTACTGTTTCAAGTTCGCCATCTTTTTCAACTGTGATTCCTTTTTTGGAAGAAATTTCTCTCACAACATAACCATCAATTTCTGTGCCGACTTTGACTTGAGTCTTTTGTGAATTCGAAATATTCTCAAGCACTGCAATCAAGCGCTTACCAACTCCCAT
>JAFGXE010000040.1 GCA_016936785.1 Alphaproteobacteria bacterium | reverse complement strand
TATTTCAGAATAAAATTGAATCGGTTTGTTTTGAAGCGTCAAGTAATGGTTTAGATCAACAGCGAATTGGCGGATTGGAAAAACAAATTTTATCAGCAGGATTTACTAACCTTACAGAAGATCACTTAGAGTATCATGGTTCGATGCAAAATTATTTTGAAGCAAAGAAAAAGCTTTTCACAGAGTTTCTGTCAGAAGAAGGCGTGCCCGTGATTAATGCAGACGATAGATATGGAAAGACGCTAATTTCCCAGTTGAAATCGCCTTTCCTATTTACGTATGGAAAAGAAGGAAAGCATTTTCAAATTCTTAAAAACACCCCAACAGAAGAAGGGCAAAATCTGACGCTTGGGATTTTTGGGCGTCCCCTGAAGATTAAGTTTCCGCTTATGGGAGAGTTCCAACTGTATAATGCATTGTGTGCGCTCGGTATGATGTTTGGGGGATATTACGGAAAAAAAGTTTTCGAAGAGGGATTTTGGCAACCGTATCGGTATGCACAAGTCAGACTCTTTTTGCAAAGTTTAAAACCTATTCGGGGGCGACTTGAATTTGTGAAAAAAACAGCCTCTGGCGCAACATGTTTTGTAGATTATGCGCATACATCAGACGGATTAGAGACTGTTCTCAAAACACTCCGTCCTCATACAACAGGGAAACTGACTGTTGTTTTTGGGATTGGGGGGGCACGTCATGAACGGGCAAATATGGGAAAAACAGCAGAGACATTTGCTGATAAAATTTTCCTAACTGATGACAATCCGCGCGACGATGATCCTGAAATGCTTCGAAGCTTGATCAAACAAAACATCAAAGATCGCTCAAAATTGATTGAAATTGGAGATCGAAAAAAAGCAATTGAAACTGCTGTCAAAGAATCTCAAGAAGGTGATATTATTCTTGTTGCTGGAAAAGGTCATGAAACCTATCAAGAAATAAAAGGGGTCAAACACCGCTTTGATGACCGTGAAATTATTTTGAAGACAAAAAGTTAAAGTGTCTCCAGAGCAAGATTCGAGGATTCAATATTTTTTTATTTTCATGAATGACAGGCGCATGATTTTCAGGTATACTCTTTGCTATGGAATTTTTAACCTTTTTTGAATGTTCAGAAAAAGAAATCACAGCTTGTGTGATTGAAGCGGGTGCACAGCAAGTCATTCGTGCCAAGCTCTCTGTCCCATGTCAGGTTATTTCACGCGGCCTGATTACGCATGCAGAAGATTTTCAAAACCATATTCAAGATATGCGCGATGTTCTGGAGAGTCAGCTCGGGTTTCCACTCCATGAAGTCTATTTGATTGTGCGCGGACTTCCCGTTGAATCAAAGGTATTGTATTTTTCAAAAACGTTTGAAGACGCACACCCAATTAAAGGGATTGAAATACAAGAAATACTTTCTGAAAATCGTCTGAACAAGGCTTTTGAAAATGATCGCGTACTTCACTCTTTTCCATTGCGATATAAATTAGACGACAGATCGGATATTGAAAACCCAGAAGGTTTGATTGGACAGACGCTCGGCGTGGCATGTCATTTCATAAAAATTCCTCAGAAGATTTACGAGAGTTATCTTTATATGTTTAAAAAAGCCCGTCTGAACCTTGTCAAAATGATCGAGTCGTCTTATGCGACTTCCTTTGGTGTTTTGAATGATGAAACGAAAAAAGCAGGAACACTTCTGATTAATTTTTATGATAAGACAACTGAGTTGCTCGTTTATGAAAAGAAGACTCCCTTGTTTTTGCATCAATTCCCCTTCGGAATCGACTTAATTTTACAAGATCTCCAAAAATATTTTTCGCTTTCAGAAAGGCAAGCAAAGAAACTTTTTCGTGAACATGCGCGTGCGCTTGTGCTTTCTGAAGATCATTTAAAAAATGTCACATTTGATTTTGATGAGAAGACAAGTCGGACTTTTCCACTTTTAGATATCACACGTTTGACGTCTGCGCGGATGAAAGAAATCATGAGACTGATTTATCTTTTCTTAGAAAAGAAAAAAGTGATTCCATATATTCAAGGTATTCAAATCACTGGGGATGTGTTCCACGTGAAACACCTCAATCAGCTCGGATACAATATATTCAACTGTTCTGTAAATGTTTTTGAAGAGGCTTTTCTGAATAACCAACGCATATCACATGCAATTAAAGGGGCTTTTTTAAATCGTGTCGCACATATTGAAAAAGAAAATCGTGCGTTTGAATATCAAAAAAAATCATCTCATCGAACATTTGAGCTATTGCGTAAATTTATACAGGAGAACTTATGAAGTTTTACCCGAGTATTCTTGGTTTAGAGAAAGAAAAAATTCCTGCGATTTTGAAACGCGCAAATGATCTCGGAGCATCAGGGCTTCACCTTGATGTAATGGATGGCAAGTTCGTGCCAAAAAAAGCCTTTGATTTTGACTTCTCGAAAGAAATTAGAGCCATGACTGACTTGCCTTTTGATATTCACTTCATGACGCGAGATCCTGAAAATTACATAAAGCCCTATTTGGATCTTAATCCAACGCGAATCAGTGTGCATGCAGAAGAAAAACCGACGTTTGATTTTTTAAAAAATATCAAAAAGAAGGGGATTCAGGTGGGAGTCGCGATGGATTTGCCTTCAGATGTTGAAATTCTTGATCCGTATTTAGATGTGGTGGATTTTGTTCTTGTGATGAGTGTGAAGTGCGGTGCGAGTGGTCAAGCGTTTGCACCAAAAGCCTTAGAGAAAGTGAAGAAAATTCAAGAACAGTCGGATGTCGAAATTACACTCGATGGGGGAGTGAATACAGAAACCTATTCGCTTATCAAAAAGTCGGGTGTTTCCTCGATCGTCATTGGCAGTGCTTTTCAAAAAACACCACCTTTTTACCCTAAGAATTAATTATTGCAACCCGATTCGCTTTCCGCTATAATTTTCAGAGGGAAAAGGGACGTATGATTTTACGCAATATTTTTTTTATTCTTCTATTTATCTCTTCAACGGGGATCGCTTCTGGTTTTCGGCAGTGGGATGAAAGACCGTATCCATCTAAAGCGAATTGGTATATTGGCGTCCGAGCGGGTGTCGGGAAGCTTAATGCGAAGATGGAAAACGATATTCAGAGTTTTTCAACAACTTACTGTCAGTATTATGCAGAAAGTGGTGACAATACGGGTTACCAAGAAGGTGAGGATACTATTAATGGATATGGTCCGTGCCATTCAGCAGCAGATGGTGCAATCTTAACAAATCTTGCGAAATGGGATGATTGGGATCCTCATACGCCAGAGATGGATAAAATAACAGGATTTTATAGTTTCGCTGTTGGAGGATACTTACCGTATCACAATAAAATTCGTATTGAGTTAGAATGGACGCAACATAATGATTTTGATTATTCAGATGATACAATTTATCAAGGCTATCCAATTTATGTGGGTGCTCCTCATTATTTGCCAGATGGCGTTACTTTAGATCCGAATGCAATTCAACCTGGGGATTTAGCTCCTCTTGATGATAAAATGGAAACACAATTCAAAAGCACAGTATCTTCTTCTCATATTATGTTTCGGGTATTCTACGATTTTACAGAAAAAGGGCGGACAATTGGGGAATGGACACCTTTTGTCGGTGCAGGTATTGGTCTTGCAAACAATAAAACAAAATTTACATTGATTGATCCTCAAGCAGAGTTAGTTTATGATGATTCTGGGGGAGTTACAGGAAGCATAAGTCCGCTTTACGATTTTGATGGAGATATGGCAGAAAAAGTTATTTCACATCAGAATTTTGCATGGGGTTTGTCCGCTGGGTTAAACTATGTGCTCTCCGAACATCTGTCGTTTGATCTTGGTTTGAATTATTCAAATCTTGGTTTGATCGAATGGGGATTTGACGAGTCAAACACATTTCTAAAATCAGAAAAGCTCATTGCAACCGATATCTATTTAGGATTTAGGTTTGATTTTTAGAGAGATAAAAAGCAATTGCCCTGAGTTATAAGAAAGATTTAATAATGACAGAGAAACCGCATTACCATGGTCATCGTAAACGCCTTCTTGAAAAATTTCTTTCTCATCCAGACTCTCTTCAAAACTACGAACTAATTGAACTTCTTCTGACGTTTGTTTATCCGCGTCGAGACACAAAACCCTTGGCAAAAGAAATTGAGACAGAAGTTGGTATGAGAGATCTATTTGAGCTGGAAAAACTTTCAAAAACGACGCTCTCAATTCGCGCACAAGCCTTGTAAGAACACTCTCTGAAAAACATCTTAAAGAAAAAGTAAAAGAGGGCGTGATTTTACAAAATTGGTCGCATCTTTTGATATACTGTAAAAGCAAATTCTCAGGGAAAACACATGAAGAATTTCGTGTGCTTTTTCTCGATACAAAATTCACACTAATTGAAGATAAATGTCTCGCAAAGGGAACGCTTGACCATGCCACAGTTTATCCACGTGAAGTGGTAAAGTCAGCACTTTCTATTGGAGCACGTTCAGTTATTCTTGTGCATAATCATCCGAGTGGGGATTTAAATCCATCACAATCAGATATCGACCTCACGCGAAAACTTGTGCAAGCTTTAGATACAGTAGACATTCAAGTGCACGATCATATTATCGTCGGAAAAAATGAAACGACCAGCTTTAAAGAGCGTGGGCTTTGGTCTGCTATTTTTTAACGTTGACTCACCTAAAGCAAAATTGTTAGTCTCTTTAGGTAGAGAAAGGTAATATAGTTTGAAACAACATCAAGATTCTCTTTTGGATTCAGAAAGTCTCGCACCTATCATTCAGCTTACTGATGTCGGGATGCGCTATGATGAGCGTGAAGAGATTTTTTCAGACATTAATCTGTCGATTAATCGTGGAGACTTTTATTTTCTCACAGGGGCGAGTGGTGCGGGAAAAACAACACTCCTCAAGCTTCTTTATCTTGGGCATGCGCCAAGTCGGGGAAACTTGCATTTATTCGGACATGGGATGCACTATAGCGATCGCCTCGCAATGGCAAAGGTGAGACGACGGATAGGTGTCGTATTCCAAGATTACCGGCTGTTGGATCATTTAACAGTTTTTGAAAATGTGGCCTTGTCTCTTCGGATTA
>JAFGXE010000039.1 GCA_016936785.1 Alphaproteobacteria bacterium | reverse complement strand
TTTAATCCTCCTATTTTTGTGATGAATAATAAGAAGATTATAGCGAATTTCCGCCTACTTGAATACCTTATACGAATCTCGGGTTAATTTAAAAACGGGGGTGGGTGGTTATCTACTTCCGTTTTTGCGCACGATTTTATGTCCTCGTGTAAGTTGATAACTTCTTCAAAAGCTGAGCTTGGGTTTAAGTTCTTCTTTTATTTTGGTATTATTTTTGAAATTTCAGAGAGAGATTGTATTTGTATAATGTTGTGTTTTTGTAGGGACTGTTTTTCGTTCTCATCAATCATATTTCCTTTTCCGAAAAGAATTCCTTGTATTCCTGAGTTGATCGCACACCGTGTGTCTTGAACGCTGTCTCCAACAAGCCAGATGCTTTCTGGTGTTTGAGGAATGTTTAGTTTTTTGCTTATGCCAATAATCGGATCGGGATATGGTTTGTTTCGTTTGAAGTCGTTATTGCCAAAAACCCAGTCAAATTTAATTGTCGGAAAGCACTGTGCGACTTCTAAGTCTAAAAGAAAGTGGTCTTTATTTGAAAGGATACCGAACGGGATATTTTGTTCTTGGAGGTTCTTGAGTAAATTGTATGCGTTTTTTTGAGGCTGAACCTTACTAAGAGCCTCTTTTTTGTAGAAAGAAAGATATTCCTGATATGCTTTTTCAGCGTTTTTTCCAAAGAAATTCGGAAAATTGTCTTTGAAAGAAAGATTTTTGTCACGATATTGTCTTTTGGTTGTTTCCCATTCCTCGAGATTATACTTTTTTAAGATAGAGTTTATACTGTAGACAACTGCATCTCTACTTATTGCAAGTGTATTATCCCAATCAAACAAAATGAGTTTAGGTGTGTGCATTTAATTTTCTTTCTCGATAGTCATTTCTGTATCTAAAAAAATTTCGATCGTATATTGATATTGGATATTGCCATTTTCATCAAGCTCAAGGATAAGTGCTTTTTTTTCTGTTTTGAGGGCATGAATTGCATTTTTTGAAAGACCAAGAAGGGCGATATCTTCATGTTCATCACGCGTCAGAAGCATTTGTTGATTTTTTGGATTGAATGCTAGGAGTGCATTTATTGGTGGCATGGGACGTGCTTTTAGGAGAAAAACAACCTGATTATTTTTCCGAATAAGAACATCAAATTCAATTTCCTGTGTGATCATAGTTCTCTATATTGATTAAATTTTCTATAAACTGCAAACTTTTTCTTGTTTCGGGGTTGATTTTATGGTATTTTTAAGGGAAATAAGAAGAAGGAGAAACACTTATGTTTCGATTAATAATGTTTGTTTTTATAGGAATTTCAATGGCTTCCGTCTCTGCGGAGGCTCAAAGAGAATCACGCTCAACGAATTCGGTTGATCGCGGAGATCGTTCAACATCGTCTAAACGTTCTGCTCGCAGTACAAGCCGATCAAAGTCTTCAGAAGGTCGTCAATCATCTTCTCAGTCATCAGATTCTAGTGCGCGACGTGCGCGTGGGACGGGTCGTGCGATAGGTGCTGCTCGGGGTACGGTTAGTCGCTCTGCTGGTGTGTCAGCTGTTTCGGTGAATAGCTCAGGAACAGATGAAATCGTTGAAGAGGATAGTATTGATTCTGAGTTGGAAGAAGAAGTCGATGGCGAAATGGTTCAAGCGGATGCTCTCCAGAAAAAAGTTCAAGTTATTAAGAAAGTAGACGATGCTCTTTATAACTGTATGGCGAGCTACTGTACTCTTGGAACAGGAAGTGTGCTTTCCGAAGAAGAAAATTATACGGATGCAGGTTTGGCCATTTGTTCAGACGAGTATAAGAAAAAATTTGCAACCTCAGAAGATGATATTCGCGGACTTGAAAACCAAGTGCGTCGCGTCATGCAAGAAATGACACGTGTCAAACTCAACCCTGAAGAACAGGCTATCTTTGATTCTGTTAAACTTTCTCCAGAAAAATCTGAAGAAAATGTGGATGATTTTGAAGAAGAAATGGATTTGAACTCTCTTCTTGATGAGATTGATGATATGAGCGATTCAATGAGTACTCAAAACAGACGTAAAAAACTTACTGGAAATCTTTTGTTTGAGAAAGCGGCGGATGCTTGTTTGAAAAGTTTGCCGGAAGTTGAAAATGGCGCAGATCGGATTGATCTCATTCATGTGAAAGTGGACAATGCTGTTTCTCTCCTTGAGAAAAAATATGCGGATAAGAGAAATAAGCTCCAAGTTGCGTTTGATATGGCTATGGTGAAGCTTGGGAAAGCTGCTGTGGACACCTATGCAGACTTAAAAGATGGGGATGCCTGTATTGCTGAGCTTGATAAAAAGGGTCAAAAGATATTTGGAGTTGATTACAAAACACTTGGGCAATGTGATGATTTGACAGAAGATTGTGCTGAAAAGAATTTTGCGCAACTTGAAAATTCAAAAGCATCATTTAATGTTGCAACTATTTGTAAAAATCCTGATGCAATGTGGGGAATTTATCTTTCTCAGGTTCGTCGTAAATTAGGACAACAGGAAAAAGCAGAGATCTTTAAGAGTAAAGAAGATGCTGTTGAAAAGATGGCGGAAGTTCAACAAGTCTGCTTAGATGAAATGACAACCTGTTTAACAAGTCTTTCTGGAGAAGATTCTGGTTATATTTCTTTCTTATCAGATGACCCTTTTGCAAACTCAAAGAAATCATCTTCAAGTCTTTCTCTCTTTAAAGATACAGATGAAGGTAAAGTAAAATCTATTTTTGAACAAATGGCAGAAGAGTATGGTGTTCAGATCGCACATTTGCCAATAGAAGAAGCACAAAAAATCTGTGCGCCTTATGTTGAAGGATGTAGCAAGAAGTTGAATTTGCTTTCTCAAAATCCAGATCTTGCAAAAGATATGCTTGAGAGTGATTTGGATGAAGAAACCTTATTCATGCAAGCTTATGGACGTATTCAGTTTATGGCGGATCGTGATTTTACAAAGCATGAAGGAAAGCTTTTAGAAGATCGTCTAGAGTCTATTGAAAAACAACGGGATGTTCAGCTTGCTATGATTAAAGGTGAATACGATGTGAAGAACAAAAAACTTCAAGCAAAGAATGATTACGAACTTGCACAAGTTAAGTCTGAATATAATTTTAAAAATGAAAAGCTTAAAGCAGAATATGATTATAAGAATAAAGAAATGGATACAACCTATGACTTTGAAGAGGAAAAAATGCGTCGTGATGCTCAGAATACGGAGATGAAAACAAAGAACACGATGCGCGTCGATTATGGAAAGAAACGTCTTTTCTATAAAACGTTCTGTGAGCAGTTTGGTGGAACATTTGATGAAACAACAGATACAATTACAGGTAAATCTGGCAATGGTGAAACAAATGGGGCTCAGATTAAGGAAGAAATTGCAATTGGGGGTGCTCATTGTACTTTTACAGCACGTGGGCGCAAAAATGCAATTCTGAAAAAAAATCGTGAATTTACAGAAACGGTGCGTGTGACAGATTCTGGTTCTGCAATAGTAAGATGTGAAAAAGGGTTTTTTAAAAGAAATCCAAAAAAAGGATGTCGTGTTGCAGAAGGTCCGAACTTTGATTACAAGATGCAATGTAAGGTGCCTAGCCTTTCTGAAGCTTTAGCTTATGCTCAAGATGATGCTCAGAGTATGCCTCAAAATGGAATGTGCTTGTGGGGAGCTGGTGAAATAAACGAAGCCCGTCGTAAGATGATTCAAATTGCGAAGATTGCTGGTGTGGTTGCTGTTGGTGGTGTTGCTGGTGTTGCAACAGGAGGTGTTGCAACAGGAGCAATTATGGCAGGAGTGCTTCCTGGTTTGTCTGGAACTGCAGCAGCTGGAATTGGGATGGGAGCTATTGGTCTTGGTGCAACTGCAGGAACAGTTGGTGCGATGCAATAGCGTTAAAATTGAGTGAAAAAAATCCCCATTGGGGATTTTTTTTATTGCATTTTGTGGAAGATTTGGATTTGGATAAATTCTTTTTTCGGTCGTTTCCAATCGCAAGGTTTGCATTCACTTCGTTCATCGGATTTACACGATGACGGAACAGTTGGATGACTGGATTGCCATGCCTTCCGCTCGCAATGACAAGAAGACTCTTAGTTTTTCTTCACATCAACTTTAATATGCAATTCGCGGAGTTGTTGGATTGAAGCCTGGGCAGGGGCGCCCATCATTAAATCTTCTCCACGTTGATTAATTGGAAAGAGAATGACTTCACGTAGGTTGGGCTCATTTGCAAGAAGCATGACGATACGATCAATTCCTGGTGCACAGCCCGCATGCGGTGGAGCGCCGTATTTAAAGGCATTCAGCATGCCTCCGAAACGGTTTTCGACTTCTTCTTTTGGATAACCTGCAATTTCAAATGCGCGATACATAATATCTGGACGATGATTTCGCACAGCTCCTGAAGTGAGTTCGACGCCGTTGCAAACAAAGTCATATTGAAACGCGTTGATTTCAAGCGGATCTTTTGAATTGAGTGCGTCGATCCCGCCTTGAGGCATTGAAAATGGATTATGAGAGAAGTCTATTTTTTTAAGGTTTTCATCATATTCATACATTGGAAAGTCTGTAATCCAACAGAACTTAAAGATATTTGTGTCAATGAGCTCAAGTTCGTTTCCGAGTTTAATACGGACTTTTCCCGCAAATTCTTGTGCGATTTTGAGAGGCGCACAAACAAAGAAAACGCTGTCTCCATCAGAAAGATTTCCTTTGGCTTTTATTTTAAGACTCCGGTCTAAATCAATGTTTTTCGCGATTGGGCCTTTTGCTTCTCCGTCTGAGAATGTGATGTAGCCTAAGCCTTTTGTGCCTTCATCTTGTGCCCAAGCGTTGAGTTTGTCGAACCAGCTACGTGGTTTTTCTGTGCTTTTGGGGGCAGGGATGGCTTTAACGACAAATCCTTGTTCAATAAGGTTCGCGAAAATTGTGAAGGTGCTTCCTTTGAAAATATCTGTGACATCAAAGATTTCAAGAGGATTCCGTAAATCAGGTTTATCTATCCCATATTTTTCCATGGATTCTTTGTATGGAATATAGAGGATGTTTTTATCGACAACGCGATTCCCTGCAAACTCTTTGAAAACTTCTGGAATAACAGCATTTGAAACGGCAAAAATATCCTCTTGTGTTGCAAAAGCCATTTCTATATCGAGTTGATAGAATTCTAAAACGCGATCAGAGCGGGTGTCTTCATCGCGAAAACAAGGGGCAATTTGGAAATATTTATCGAATCCTGCAACCATTGCGAGTTGTTTAAATTGCTGAGGTGCTTGTGGAAGCGCATAAAATTTTCCTGGATGCATGCGTGATGGGACAAGAAAGTCGCGTGCGCCTTCTGGCGATGATGCAGTTAGGATAGGTGTCTGTAGTTCATTAAATCCTTGCGCCCACATCTTTTGTCTCAGTGCGCGAATAATTTTATCTCGGAGGAGAATGTTCTTGCGTAATTTCTCACGTCGTAGGTCAAGATAACGATATTTCAGGCGAAGATCTTCGGATTGTTTTTCATCTGTGGCAACTTGTAAAGGTAAGATTTCAGATGAGGAATGTACAACAACCTCTTGTATTTTAATTTCTATTTCGCCGGTCTTCAAATCTTTGTTAATTGTTTCTGGTGTGCGTTTAAGAATCTGTCCAGTGAGAGACACAACGCTTTCTACGCGGAGTTCTTCCAGTGTTTTAAAGTGCTTATCTTCTTGGTCGATCACACATTGTGTCAGTCCTGTTCCATCTCGGAGGTCTATAAATAGAAGGCTTCCATGGTCGCGTTTGCGGTGAATCCATCCTGCGAGTGTTGCAGTTTGATTAACGTTTTGTGCCGTGAGTTCTCCACAAGAGT
>JAFGXE010000038.1 GCA_016936785.1 Alphaproteobacteria bacterium | reverse complement strand
TTTAATCCTTCTAAGAGAGATTTATTATGCAAACTTGATGTCTTTTCAATTATTTGCAAAGCCACTTTCCCGACACCACGTCGTGGTGTATTGATGATGCGTTCAAAGGCCAAATCGTCATGACCATGCACAACAAGACGCAGATATGCGAGCGCATCTTTAATTTCTGCACGTTCATAAAATTTAATCGTTCCGACTGTTTGATAAGGCACTTCTGCCTCAATCATACTTTCTTCAAACAAACGCGCAAGATACGCTGAACGCAAAAGAATCGCCATCTCATTGTATGGGACACCTTTATCGTGATTCACTTTAATTGTCTCAACAATAAATCGTGCTTCTTCTTCTGCGTCAAAGAAAGAGTGAATATGGACAGGTTCTTTATCCAGAGGAGTCAATGCCGGCTTGAGTACTTTTCCAAGACGCTCAGTATTCTGAGCAATCAAATGCGATGCTGTTTTTAGAATGAGCGGTTTTGTACATCGGTAATTTTCTTCTAACCGCACAATTTCAGCCGTTGGAAAATCTTTTTTAAAGTCGAGTATATTTCGAATATTTGCGCCACGCCATGCATAAATAGACTGATCATCATCACCAACAACACACAGGTTTTGATTTTGTTTTGCGAGACATTTAAGTAGTTGATACTGTGCACCGTTTGTATCTTGATACTCATCTACAAGAATATAGTTAAACTTTTTTTCATAAGTTTGGCGAATTTTTTCATCAGACCGCGCCAAATACAGTGGGTAAAGAATGAGATCCCCAAAATCGACCGCATTCAATTGCCCAAGCTTTTTCTGATAGCGCTTGTAAATTTCAGGAAGTTTTCCATCTGCAAACGTATTATCCGTTTTAT
This sequence comes from Alphaproteobacteria bacterium, assembly GCA_016936785.1. Classification (GTDB taxonomy): domain Bacteria; phylum Pseudomonadota; class Alphaproteobacteria; order Rs-D84; family NBLK01; genus JAFGXE01. The sequence continues at coordinate 10,736 of JAFGXE010000038.1, read as the reverse complement.
TAAAATGTGTCGCCAAGATAGCTTGATCTTTGAGGCGACTTATTTTTTCTGAAGCAACCGAAGGAACATGTTTTTTAATATCGAGATTCATCTCAATCATAATTTTTTTGAGAACAAGCTTTGAGTCCGATTCATCAAAAATCGAAAATGGTTTTTTCAGCCCAATCTGTTCAAGGTAGGGATAAATAAGCTTCAGCCCGATGCGATGAAAAGTCCCCAACCAAACTTGCTGAGAACGTGCGCCGACAAGACGATCAAGACGCAAACGCATTTCATTTGAGGCTTTATTCGTGAAGGTCATACAGAGACATTGCCATGGCTGAACAGGTTTCGTTTTGAGAATATGCGCAAGACGATGCACAAGAACGCGCGTTTTTCCTGTCCCTGCTCCTGCAAGAACGAGCAAAGGTCCTTCAGTTTTTTCAACTGCCTGTTTTTGTGAAAGATTCAGATCTGCCATAAAAATGGTTATAGCAAATTGATTCTAAAAGGAAAAGTTAAAAAATTTCATTTCCATTCTTATCCCAAGAATGGCATTGTTGCGCCCAATCATTGAACTTATCTTCTGTTTTTTTCCGAATATTTTTCTCTGCATCTGCAACTGTTTTCGCTTTACTATAAGCCTCAAGGAGTACCTCATCTTCTGGAAGTTTTAAACCAAATCTTTGGAGATCAAATGCTTTTTCTGACGGGATAACAACTACATATCTTTGAAGTACTTCTGAATATTTCTTTTGAGGTGAAAATCCATTTAACTCTAGCGAGTTTTCCAGATTCTTGTTAAAGAAATAAATTCCTTTATTGGTTGCTTTAAACTTTTCAGAAGAAAGATCTATGTAAATAAGTTTATAAATATCTTCTGCTGTTTTTCCAGAAAGACCTTGAATTTTCAAATCACCAATATTATAGTTATCGGACAATGCTTCAGAAATAATACTTAACGTCCATCCACCTAAGACCTCACCCCAATTTCTTTTTGTTGTATTAATCTGAAAGAAGCCATCTTTATAAAAAACTTTATTTTCTTCTAAGGCCTTTTTAAAAACATTAAAAGCCTCTTTCTTTGAAGGTTTTTTTTCTTGATAGTCCATCGTTCTCTCCTTTTTATACTCTCTAGTATACCGCATTTTTCGGACACTTGCAATTTCATTTTAACAATCTATAATTCTTAAATGAAATTTCTATTTGTGATTTTATTGACTCTTCCACTGTCCGGATTTTCGGCTAAGATTTCTGGAAACTGGCCAGCAGAAGTCCTCCGTGTGATTGACGGAGACACATTCCTCGCACGTATAGATCTTGGAGAACAAACATTCTCAACCGTGAGCGTCCGAATTAAAGGCGTTGATACCCCTGAGAAAAATGGCTACTGCGCAGAAGAAATATCCATGGCTCAAGAAGCAAAAGTTTATCTTACTGAAATTTTTGACAAGGCAGACAATAAAATTATTCTGAATTATGCACAAGATGGGAAGTATAAAAACCGAGTCTTAGGAGAAGTCAAAGTTAATGGCAAAGACCTCTCAACGATCTTACTTCAGAAACCCTTTGTCCGAAAATACAGCGGAAAAAAACGCTTGAGTTGGTGTGATTAAGATATTTATGAACCTAAAAAATATAACGTTAAATCCGAATCCTCAACTTCGTAGTGATTAATAACATCCCATTTAGACTTTTTAAGAATATTTAAGAAATCTAACTTAGGGATTTTTCGTGATTCATCAATATGAATATTATCCCCTTTCTTGATTTCATATACTTTCTTATTAATTGTAACTTTTTGGTCTTCTTGTGCTTCTGCAATATACTGTACGCAATTTAAATTTTTATTCCATTTTGCCCTTGTTTTAAACAAACTAGGATTAATCCTAACGCCATTTCTTTTTGCTAAATAAAAAACATTCTGACTATGATCTGTAAGGCTTTTGACATTATACGCCTTTTCTAATTTCTTGATATCTTGTGTTGAATCAACGCTTAAAACAAAACCACATTTACTTTTTCCGCTTTTGCTCATTGCATAAATTTTATTTAAAAATGCAAGCGTGTTTTTGTAGGATAATTTTGAGCTATCCTCATATAAATTTCCTAGCGTCAAACCAAAAAGAAAAATTAAGGAATTATCTCGAAATTCAATTTTGTCATTGACAAAATTCCCAACAATACCTTTTGTTGGAAGATTTAGTTTCGCTTCAACAAATTTGATTGTCTTTTCAACATGCTGATTACTATAATCTATATTAACATACCCATGCAATGAAAAATCTTTTTTTATGCAATTTATAACAGGAAGTGTTTTCTGTTCTGTTGATTCAAGTGTTCCACCTAACTCAACGAAAGTTAACACATCCTTTTTTGAGAAAAACCTTGAAATATCTTTACATAATTCTTTTTTTGACTTACTAATCAAATCTATTTCTTCCCTGAAAACATAGTAACTTTTATCTGTAAGCGTTTTCTTCCAAAGATTAGAACCTTGAACTTTATCTGCTTTTCCTTCATTATCTTCGTATAGAAACTCTCCAAGTCCTCCAAATTCATAATTCTTTAAGGATTTCTGAAAATTTTGAAGAAAGCGTCTCTCCCAAAGATCCGCTTTCTTTATCTTTTTTATATTAATAAGGTATGGCATATTATTTTATTTTGCTATTTTCCATAAAAGGTTAAATTGTGATTTATATGCATTAACAAGATCTTCATCGAAATGCAAAACAATCTTTTCTTGATTCCAAAGAATAATTGCTAATTTGTTTCCATATACATAAAAAGGAACGTTTGAATTTATAAAATCTTGAGGAAGAGACTTGTAGGCCGCATAATCTGCACGAGAATCATTTTTATCTTTTTCTCCAATAAGGACTTTAAATTTAGATTTTCCTCTTAAAAGAGAAATCATTTTCTGTTCATAGTTAGAATCAATTTCCTTAAGAATTGTATCAAACTTGCTTTCATCAACACCAGAAACAAAAAATTCTTCATCTTTTTCCGTTGCAGTTTTATAAACATCATCAAAAAAGAACTTGAATCCCTCTTTCCCTTCTAAGACTTTAACAAGTTTTCTATCTACTCTAAATCCACCATCAGATAAGAATACAATCCCTTCATTCCAAAACACAGATGCGATTCGTTTTAGCGTTTCATGATTCGGATGTTGCTTCCCTGACTCAATTCCAACGAGTGAAACTTTACTTAAATTACATTTAAGGCCAAGTTCATGTTGAGACCAATCTAAGTATCCACGCGCAGCACGAATCATATCTGGCGTTGGAAGAATTTTTTGTTTTTCATCCATTTTAGCATCCTTTTAATGTGAATTGAGAGTTTATTATTTTTAAACTTTCAGGAAAGTCTAAGCGCTCCTTTTATAAAAATCAAGCTTTATTTTTTAGCAAACGGTTTCTATTTTTGATTGTATATAGAATATCAATACATACTTCTGCTTGAAGATAGAGCAAATTCCATTTTACGGAGCATCTCCTCCTGCTGTTTACTGGTGTGTTTTTATTTTTCTATTTTCTCTAATTTGAACACCAATATTCCCGAGTCTTTTTTAGCGAGAAAAGGCTTTTTTCTTTTAAATGAATAGGTTAAACACAGACTCTCAAAAACCAAATCAAACCCCTTTTATTTTCTCTCTGTTTTTTCATCTATTTTTGACAAAGCTATACTATATATTGTATTTGTCTACAAAAAAAGACACAAGATATAGCGTTTTTTGCTTGCGTCAAAAAGAACGAATCTGTAAGGTCGATTCGGGAAGAAAAAACAAGAGGAGAAACGATGATTGACCAATCTGCAATTGCACGTGATATTTTATCTAAAATTGTAACTTATATGAAGTATGCACGGTATCTCCCCAAAGAAAATAGACGTGAAAGCTATGAAGAAATTGTTAATCGCAACAAACTCATGCACCTTAAAAAATACCCTCAAATAAAAGATGACATCGAAAAAGCCTATCAATTTGTTTATGACAAAAAAGTTCTTCCATCCATGCGTTCCATGCAGTTTGCAGGACGTGCGATTGACTTAAATCCGGCACGTCTTTTTAATTGCTCATTCATGCATGCAGATAGTGTTGAAGCTTTTTCTGAAGCTATGTTCCTTCTTCTGAGCGGATCTGGTGTTGGATTTTCTGTTCAAAAACATGTTGTTGCAAAACTTCCTGCTCTAAAAGGGCCGGATCGTTCTAAAACAAAACGTTTTATGATTGAGGACAGTATTATTGGCTGGGCAGATGCAATCAAAGTCCTTTTGAAATCATATTTTAATGGCACACGTGAAATTCGTTTTGATTTCCGTGACATTCGTGAAAAAGGATTGCCTCTTGTCACTTCAGGTGGAAAAGCGCCTGGATCAGAACCACTTCGTATTGCGATTGAAAAAATTACACATCTTTTAGATAACGTCTTAAAAGAACGCGGATCGAATGTAAAATTGAAACCAATCGAAGCGCATGATGTGATGTGTTATCTTGCAGACGCCGTCCTTGCTGGTGGTATTCGACGGTCATCATTGATTTCTCTTTTCTCATTTGATGATGAAGAAATGATGATCTCAAAATCTGGAAAATGGTGGGAGAAAAATCCACAACGCGCATTGGCAAACAACTCAGCGGTTGCCCTTCGTGAGACATTCACAGAAGAACAATTCCGTCAATATTGGAAAGTTGTTGAAGAATCGCGTTCAGGAGAACCTGCTTTGTATTTTACAAACAACGAGGAATGGGGCACAAATCCGTGCTGTGAAATTTCATTACGCTCAAACCAATTTTGTAACTTAACTGAAGTAAACTCTGGATCTATTGAAAACCAAGAAGATTTTAATGCGTGCGCACGGGCAGCCTCCCTTGTTGCAACACTTCAAGCAGGCTATACAGACTTTCATTATCTCCGTGATATTTGGCGAGATCGTTCAGAAGAAGATGCACTTATTGGTGTTTCTTTGACTGGAATCGCAAGTGGCGAAGTAATGAAGTACGATATGGATGAAGCCGCGCGTCATGTCAAAGAAGAAAACGCGCGCATCGCAAAGCTCATTGGAATTAACCCTGCAAAACGCACAACATGTGTTAAACCCTCTGGGACGGCATCTCTTGTTCTTGGAACATCGAGCGGTGTCCATGCTTGGCATGCTCCTTATTATATTCGTCGGATGCGCGTAAATAAAGAAGAACCCATTTATACCTATCTTAAAGAAAACCTTCCTCAAATGCTTGAAGATGAAAAATTTCGTCCAACAACAACGGCCGTGATTTCTATTCCCCAAAAAGCCCCTGAAAATGCCATTTACCGAACAGAAACAGCCATTGATCTTCTCAATCGCGCGCTTCATATTCATCAACATTGGATCCAAGCTGGACATCGCGAAGGGGATAACACGCATAATGTTTCGATTACTGTTTCTGTCAAGGATGATGAGTGGAAATCAGTAGGTGAATGGATGTGGAAAAATCGCCAAGACTATAATGGGATTGCGGTTTTACCATTTGATAATGGATCTTATGAACAAGCCCCTTTTGAAGAATGCACAAAAGAAGAATACGAAAAGCGCATTGCCGACCTTCATGCAATTGACCTTACCCAAATTCAAGAAGGACGCGATTATACACAACTGAAACAAGAAGCGGCATGTGCTGGCGGAAAGTGTGAGGTGTTTTAGGGATGACAAAACTACAACGCAAGATTACGGATCTCTTCAAACTAATTACAACACGTTCTGGTGATCAAGGAACTTCTTCTCTTTATAGCGGTGAACGTCGCCCAAAAGATGACGTTGCCTTTGAATGTATGGGAGACATGGACGAATTCACATCTTGCCTTGGCGTTGTGCGTGCGATGCTTCCAGAAAAATTCAAAGAAGATATCCATACGATTCAAAAACGCCTCCTTCATTTTTCTTCTCAAGTAGCAACAAAATCCAGCTCACCTCTCTTGATGAAAACAATTAAACTAATTTCTCAAGATGATGTTCTTTGGCTAGAAGAAAAACAACAGACACTTCTGATGTTTGTTGAAATTGAGCCTGTCTTTATCTGTCCCGGAGGCGATATTCTTCCTGCACAAGTGGATCTTGCTCGCGCCACATGCCGACGAGTCGAACGCTCACTCACACGATTTGTGAACACGCCTGAAGATGAATTTGAAACAGGAGAGCAAATCTACCGTCATGACCTCACGGATTGCCAAGCATATATCAATCGCTTGTCCGATTACCTCTTTACGCTTGCACGGTATATCGAACAGAATTAAGATCATGAACAATATAAGTATACAACAAAGCGACTTTGAGAAAATTAAGCATCCAGATATTCTGCTCTGAAAATAACGATGACGTCACACATCATTTCATAGCGAATGTTTTTAACGCTAGGGATAAACACACCTCAAAGGGCGGAAAACCGGGGAAAGATTATCAACTCTCTCGTTATGCACGTTACCTAATTGCCCAAAACGGGAATCCTAGAATTCCAGAAATTGCTCATGCTCAAAAGTATTTTACTTTTCAAACACGCAAGATGGAATTGGCAAAGGAGTATCAGTTAGAAACAAAAAGAAACAGACACAATTAAAGAGCAAAGAGTAATTTTCGAAAGACACACATAAAATGAAAAAACGAAATTTTGTTGTTTTTTTAAGTCTCTTATTGGTTCTTCTGGTATGCGTCTACTCTATCGAATTTAAAAAGAAACAAGAAGGATTTTCTAAGAACTTAGATACTGTCTCTTTGCATTCTTCTCCTCAAAAGCAATGGCCGTTTTCTGAATACGTCTTTTCAAATTATATTGGCTATTCTCCTTCTTATTTTCTTTCTATTTCGCCACATATGTATGCTGTCAAAATTATTCAAAAAAACGAAAATGTATTCGTTGAACAAACAGATTTTAACACGAAAGGAGTCATCAAATACGTATGCACGCATGATCAGGCATTAAGATCAGGATATCTTTTAAAATGCAAACCGCATTACTTAAAACCAATTTATATTAAGTTTATTATGGATACACTTGATGATTCCTCAAAAGAACGTGTGATTTTTGTGTCCATCGGAGACAATAAAGAGTGTATTAAAAAATACAATCGGATTGAAGATTTTGAAAAATATTGTAACCCTGAAAACTACGATGATATTTCTTTGTTAAATTTATATAACTTACACATTTTCAATAACTACGAACACGTCGACGTAAACCATTTCCATAAGTTTTTTCAAAAGTAGGATTTTTATTAAAGATATCTTCGTATCTATTTTGAACACTCCTCTTAAAATTTTCTCTCAAAAACAATGACGGGGTTTCTTTTACACGACTAAGGGTCTTAGAACCAAGTAAACCATCTTGTTTTACGCCAACCGCGCGTTGTAGATTTCGAATAGCGGTTCCCTGTCCTTGATTAACGGCATTATCGAATACTTGATCCCGAATACTATTGGGAAGACGGTCAATGCCTGGCTTTTTATAATAATCACGAAATAAAATGTATTCTGCACGTTCTTTGGTGATTCCTTTAATATCTTCATTTGGATACCATCTTTTTGTAATTCCAAATTGAGTTTCTCCACCAGGATCATTTGGATTTAAACTATATCCACCTTCAAATACAGATGTTTTTTTCATTGCTTTTTTAAATTTAGCATCACCTCTCATTTCTTTCACAAGTCCAGAATCTGCATCTTCTCCATGAATGGGCGTCCATGTACGCTTTATTCTTCCTGTCGCATCGTACTCAATAGACTTTTTCTCCTTATCGTCATCTAAATCAAATAACCCAAAAAACATCGCTTAACTCCTTTTATTACGTTGAAATAAAAAAATCCTCGCGACTGCGAGGGGATCAAAAGAATATAGCTTTTCTATATTCATCTTCTGATTGTATAGAAACTTTTAAAGAAAATCAAGTAAAAACTGCTGATTACATCTTTGGCATGTTTTGCATAAGGGCCTCAAGTCCCCCTGCATCTTGCATTTTCGCCATCATTTTTTTCATTTTCTGATGATTTTTGAGAAGTTTTTCTACTTCAGCAACAGGACGCCCAGCGCCTTTTGCAATACGTTCTTTTCGCGACATAAGAAGAAGGTCTGGATTTTCCCGTTCTTTGTGAGTCATAGAGAGCAAAATTGCCTCTTGGTATTTGACCGTGTTATCGTTCATCCCGGCATCTTGAAGTTTCTCCGTTAGTCCCCCCATCCCTGGCATGAATTTCAAAATCTTTTTCATTGATCCCATTTTTTTCATCTGATTAATCTGAGCGAGCATATCATTCAAATCAAAATTACCGGAGAACATTTTCTCGGTGAGATTTTGAACTTGATTCATATCCATCTGAGATTGCGCTTTTTCCACAAGAGAAACCACATCTCCCATACCAAGAATGCGCCCTGCCATCCGCTCTGGATGAAAAACATCGAGATCATCTATTTTTTCGCCAACGCCTGCGAATAAAATAGGCAGACCCAGCGTTTCAGAAACAGAAAGCGCCACACCTCCCCGCGCATCACCATCCAATCGTGTTAGTATAATCCCTGTGAGATTAAGTTTATCATGGAAAGCCTGTGCAATAGACAAACTTGATTGCCCTTGCATGGCATCCGCAACAAAAACGGTTTCATGCGGTTGAATAATTTTTGCAATATCTTTTGCTTCTTGCATCATGGCATCATCAAGATGTGTCCGCCCTGCTGTGTCAAACAATAGCACGTCATAATTTTTTGCTTCTTTGAGCGCATTCTTCGCAATATCTTGAGGCGTCATCTTCTCTGAAATTTTGAACATCTCCGCGTGTGCGTACCCTGCCATTGTTTCGAGCTGTTCTTGTGCCGCAGCACGATAAATATCCGCACTCGCAACTAAAACAGATTTATTTTCTTTTGTCTTAAGATGATGCGCAAGTTTTGCAACAGAGGTTGTTTTTCCAACACCCTGCAATCCGACAAAAAGAATAATTGTTGGTTTTTTTTCAAAAGAAAGAACTTTTGTCTCTTGTCCTAAGACACGCACAATTTCGTCATGCACCACTTTTGTAAATGTTTCCGACGGAGACGTTCCTTTAACTGCTTTTTCTCCAAGAATACTTTCTTTAAGACGTGCTAAAATTGTTCGAACGACGGGCAACGCAACATCTGCTTCAAGAAGAGAAATTCTTACTTCGCGTAAAATCTTCGAAAGAGAATCTTCTGTGAGAGTCTGCACCCCACGCATACTTTCGAAAACACCAAGCAATCTTTGTGATAGTTTTTCAAACATAACTACTGTCCATTTGCAACAGGATTGAATTTTCCAACATTATTAAAGAGTTCTTCCAGCGGACTCAATTCAATCGCACCCGGAACAGGCGTTTCTGAACTATCTGGATTAAATCCTACTTTCTGTGAAAGATCATAGCGTTTAATTTCAGACACTTTATTTGATCCCTTTGCAAAACGGAAAATAATTAAATCATACTTTGTATCGTTGGGTGTAAAAAATGCAGTTTGTTCTTTTTCATAAGAAAGATACATCCAAACGTCATCTTTTCCGTAAAGGCTGATTGCGCCAGGTGTCCCGAGAATATTAAAGACATCTGCCTTTGTACGCACAGATCCAACTTCTTCAGATGCTCGAGGTGAAATCAAATGTCCACGCTTGTAAACTTTCGTCCCACACCCTGTGAGCAAAACAATAAAACCAAAAATAAAAATCTTTTTTATCATAGAGCCAAACATAAGCTTTCTCTCTATAAAAGTCTATAAAAATCTTTTCATTAGGCGCATTATCTGCTATACTTTCTCCATCATGCATTACAAGATGTTTTTCTTTTTATGTCTTTTTTCAGGTTCGCTTTTCGCTGAAGGGTTTTCTTGTGCACAGCATTTTCAAAAATTTTATACACAATCTGAAGATAAAACCTCTCTTGAAAAGAGTCTCATTATCTGTGGTCAATCTTTCCAAGAATATCTTTCCAATTTAGATAAGCTTGCTCTGTGCAAAGAAACGATTCCAATGTACTGTAAGACCCTGACAAAGTCTCAAACACTTGTCGAAAATTACACCTTTAACCCGATTAAAACCATGGCGACTCTCCAAACAGGATTTGCTCTTGGAAGTGCGTCAACCACAGCAATTTTAAACTGGATTTCGCCACCACTTGAAATCCCTAAACCGACAAAAGAAAAAGTAACCGAAAAAGCTAAAAAGATGACGAAAAGTGAGTGTCTTCACCAAGTGCTTCCGGAAGGAACAAAAGGCTTTAGTTACGATGAATCTCGAAAAATTTGTCTCGTCTCAGACTGTTTTACAGGATGGAATAAATCTTCTAATCACACACAATGTATCAATGACGATGAAAAAAAATGCCTCGATAAAAACACAGACTCTTCTTGGGAAAGCGCCAATAATAGCAAACATGTTTCCTCCTATGGTTATAATGAATCCACCTCACCCAGTTGTTATGTTTCAGGATGTCAGTCGGGTTGGGAAGTGAATGCGTCTGCGACAGGTTGTATGGAAATTCCTGAGCCTGAAACACCCACCACAACGACAACCGCAACAACAACGACAACAGTGGCAGACTCAGCTAAATATGGGGAAGGCAGCGGTGATGAGAGTGAACGCCTCGGAGATGACCCTTCAAAAGCGGATGCCTATGCTTTCCGCGGAAGAAGCGATAAGATTTACTTCACAAAACTATCCAATGCGCCTTCGACTATTCCTGATGGCTCTCCGCTTGAATCAAACTATGTCGTGAGTGGATATGGTATG